>JBGTCS010000284.1:0-3795 GCA_041748715.1 Pyrinomonadaceae bacterium
GTCTAAATTTTCGCAGACTTGAGCTTAAACTAAAAATGCGTTTATGGATCGCTCCGCGCGACGGCGATAAATTGCCGGCCGCTGTGTAGTTTTCGTCAAAATAATGTACCTTGTTCATCTTCGATCTCGACCGGACGGAAACGAGTTTCATCATCCGTGAGCGGGAGCATCATTTTTTTCAATTCAGACATTGGCGTGTCCGGATCCAGCCATTTTTCGTAATCGTATTTGTGAATGACAATCGCCTGTCGCTTTTTTATGTTATGGATCTCCGCAAAAATATTGTTGGGCTTGGTTGTCATAATGACACCGCAACGTTTTATCTCGCCTTTGATCTCGCAATCGCGTGCCAAACCGCCAAAAGCAAAAACCGGTTCGTCAAAATATATCTCAAATTTCTTTTTAGATTTGTCCGGAAGGGTCTGCCATTCGAAAAGACCAGTCGCGGGTATTAGCACACGGTCCGTCAGAAATGCCTGTTTGAACATATCAGTAAACAAAACATTTTCCGCTTTGGCGTTTATTGCCTTTCGCCAGACGCCGCGATAGTCCGGGCCTTCGATCGTCCACCAGAGGTCTTCGGCCTTGTGCCGATTGTTGACGGCCATGATCTCGGTACCGGGAAAGACCTCTGGCTTTTTCTTGTAACCGTGAATATCGAAATACTCGTCCTGTTCGAGATATGGCATTATGTCAAACAGCTCAAGCTGCTCGGCCGTCATTTTGTATCTTCCGCACATGGATTAATAGTAATCGATTAACCGCCGGCAACAAAAAAAGTGCCGCGACAGCAGCACTTTTCAAAAACATAAATTCAACACAGTCTATTATTTTGGAATCTCAACCGGCGACACGATAATAATATTATTCTCGCGAAACGCCGTCGAGGTCGCCCGCTGAATATCCGCCAGAGCCTTGTTGTGATCAGTCTCGGCCCGTATCTCGGCGTTTCTGGCGTTGGTCAACGCGTTCTCACGCTGAAAAAGTAGAAATGTCGTCGAGCGGCCCACTTCATAGAGTTTGCGTTCGCCTTCGAGCTGGATCTCGGCATTCTCACGTGCCCGCCGAGCTGTGAGAACCCGCTGCCGTGTCGTCTCGACCGCCTGGACGGCGTTTCGAACCTCGACTATGACCGTCTGCTCCTGACCGCGTGTCTGAGCGTCGAGCTGATGCTCCTGGATCCGGGCCCCGTCGAGATTAGCCTTTGCTGTCCGGTTCCGAAACGGGAACGATATTGTCACACCGACTGAAAAATTTGGGGCGTCAGTACGAAATATATTTGCCAGCGAACGGTTAAAGCCACCAAAAAGAAATGATGGCGGTGCCGGAATGACGAGGCTGGGGTTTACCAACAAGGGAAAGCCAAGCGTCGTTCGGGTCGCATTGAGGCCGTTAAAAATCAGCAGATCCTGAGACGATGTGAGCAGATTTGTCGTCGCTGCCGCGCTGGTCCCGCTTCGAGATAGACCGTTTAGCGAAAACGTCGTGTTAAGGTCGATCTGCGGTTTGGTCTGATTTTTAAAGAATTTGATATCCTCGTCATTGATTTCACGCTGCAGACGCAGGCGTTTCAACTCAAAACGATTATCCATCGCATCTTTCATCGCATCGTCCAGACTCAGCGAATTCATACTGAATATTGGTGCATCTGTTGGAACGAAAGTCTGCGACCATTCAACGGAATTTGGGTCGCGGAGAAGTAGTTGTTTCAAAGTATTTTCGGCTGTCGCAACTGTTTGAGTCGCAAGCAGAAGATCGCCTTCGCGGTTCGCCAATTCGGTCGCCACCTCAGCCCTTTCCAGTGGTGCAGCGGATCCGGCATCGATCTTTGCCTCGATCTGCCGAAGGTTTTCTTTTGATAGGTTTACATTTGCGACCTGGTTTTGCTGGTTTCGCAAGGCGAAGACGAAGTCCCAATACGCACGCTGAACTGCCGTAATTGTCTCAGTGGCACGAAGACGAAAATCCGTATCCGTTTGTTCGAGCCGTTTACGGGCAATCGTTAGCTGGCGGCGAACATTATCTATCCGAAAATTACGGGCAAGCGGCTGAACGTAGTTTATTCCAAATGACGAAGAGTAAATCGCACTGCTGCTGCTAGAGACCGAACCCGAACTCACCTGGGCCTGGGCGAACGCGTTTTCGGTCCGCTGGTTATTAAAGAATACCTGATAATTTCCGCCGCCGCGCTCGAGAGATTTTGCAAAATTCGCATTCGTACGAAAGTCTTTGGTGGCCGCATTGCCGGTTGTCGAACTTCGCGAAAAATTTGGCGACACTGTAAAAACCGGGTCGTAAAACCCCAACTGCGAACGGACCTGCGTTTCCTGAAACCGGACGTCGTCCCGCGAGACCTCAATATCATTATTACTTTCGAGTGCCCGGCGAACTGCTTCGCTGAGCGACAACGGGAGCGGCAATGAGGTCTGTACCCCGACGCGACTCAAACCTGAAGGCGATTCGGCAGACACGGTGATGGTTCGGTCGATTTTTACGACTGGTACCGAGTTATCGGCTTTAACTGGGGCCGCAACATTTTTGGCTACCTGGGGAATATCCTGCGGAGCCGCCACCACAGTCATAGAGGCGGCAAAAACCAGCAAAGTCAAAGATAAAAATATACGTAGTCGCGAAAGTTTCATTATAAACTGCTCCGGCGTAAACACCTGATTTTATTAATTATTGCGAAAAACTCAAATCGTTACTACGTCACGGAAAATCGGTTTGTTTCAATAATCTCGTACCCCGACCGATAGAAACCGCTCGTTGAATTATGCACTTAATTACGATATTGTCTAGGGTTTAATATACGCATTTTTTTGGAGGGATATAAAAATCAATGGCAATAAAAGTAGGTATAAATGGGTTTGGGCGGATCGGACGAGCGGTTGTCCGGACGTGGCTTTCGGATAACGATATTGATCTGGTCGCCGTCAACGATCTGACCGATACAAAAACATTGGCGCACCTTCTCAAATACGATTCGGTCATGGGAACTCTTGAGAACGACATTTCCGCCGACAGCGATTCGATCACTGTAGATGGAGATAAATTTCGCATATTCAGCGAAAAGGATCCGAGCCTGATCCCGTGGGACGAAGTCGGCGCCGATATCGTTATCGAATCTACCGGCCGCTTTACAAAGGCCGAAGATGCCGGAAAGCATCTTCGTGGAAGTGTTAAAAAGGTGATAATTTCCGCACCGGCAAAAGGCGAAGACGTGACCATCGTCCTGGGCGTCAACGAGGAAATGTACAATGCCGATTCGCATCATATTATTTCAAATGCCTCGTGCACGACAAATTGTCTGGCTCCGGTTGCCAAGGTTATCCACGACACTTTCGGCATCAAAAACGCCCTGATGAATACTATCCACAGCTATACGAACGACCAGCAGCTGCTTGACCTGCCGCACAAAGATCTACGCCGAGCCCGGGCGGCGGCGTTGTCGATGATCCCGACCTCGACCGGTGCCGCCAAGGCCGTCGCTCTCGTGATCCCGGAATTAAAAGGTAAATTTGAAGGAATTTCGGTTCGCGTCCCGACGCCGAATGTGTCGCTCGTCGATGTCGTGATCAATGTTGAAAAGAACACATCCGCCGAAGAAGTGAATCAGGCTCTGAAGGATGCCGCCGGTGGCCCGATGAAAGGCATATTGGCCGTCAGCGAAGAACCTCTGGTTTCGATCGATTTTAAGGGAAATTCGCATTCGTCGATCGTCGACGCCGAGAACACAAAGGTTATTGGCGATACCTGCATCAAGATCCTGTCGTGGTACGACAACGAATGGGGCTA
>JBGTCS010000285.1:0-6497 GCA_041748715.1 Pyrinomonadaceae bacterium
ACGATAGCAGTTTTATTGGTTAAGTCGAATAATTCTTTAACATGTTTTGGCATAACGGTTTAGTATTAGTCGGGATGTTGACACAATCTTCTTATAAGGGCTTTTTTCTCGAAGCTCTTTAATAATAACTCTCGTTTTCCGGCTTTGCGACTTTGCGACTTTGCGGGGGCTACTTTCCGACGTTTTATTTCCCGCAAAGACGCAGAGACGCAAAGTTAAATTATCCAGGTCAAACAATTCCACGGAGCCCACTCACTAAATATTATTATTCACAATTTACGATTCACGATTCACTTTTCCCTACGCACGATTTACGATTAAAGAATGGCGAAGACTCAGAAAGAACTCGCATTTTTGCGTGATCTCTATATTCAGACCGAATGGACTCAGCGGTTTACCGAACTTGCGGACAAGCACATGGATCTGAGCGATTCGGAGAATATGCTTTATCTAAATGCTGGGACCGGCGGGCATGCTCTGGCGATCGGAGACAAATTTGGCGAAACGACGAATGTATTTGCGTTGTGCGAGAACGAGGATTTGCTGACGATCTCCATAGATAAAGGTGCGGCGATCAAATCGGATGTAGACTTTTCGATGCTGCGGTTCGAAGACGAAGCGTTTGATGCGGCGCTTGCGGACGCAACCTTCGTCCCGCCGGCTGAGGTCGAAGCATTTATCGACGATACTGTTCGCGTCGCTCGCACCGGAGGCGATATAGCGGTCTATCTGCCGACCGCGGGAAGTTATGGCGAGGTGTTCTCATTAATGTGGGAAGCCTTGTTTACGGAAGACCTGATGGAACATGCGTCGTCGGTCGAGACGCTTATTGCGGAATTGCCGTCAATCGCTGTGATCGAGCAGATGGCTAAAAGGTCGGGCATGGTTAACATCAATACGCAGATGGCGACCGAGCTGTTCGAATATGAGAATGGTGGTGAATTTATCGAATCGCCGCTCGTCGCCGACTTCTTAATGCCGGTTTGGCTCGATAGTCTCGACGAAGACGAAAAAGAGCGGGTCACAAAACGACTCGCTCAATTGATCGACAGCGAAGACGGCTCGCTGCCGTTTATATTTACGGTCAAAGCAACTTTGCTGACGGGCGAAAAAGGTTAATCAACCGAAAGGCAACCTTCGACTGCCTCATAAAGATTGGCCAATAGTTCTTCGAATGACTCGCCTTGTGTAGCACAACCCGGAATTGACGGAATCTCAGCCCAATATCCGCCCTCTTCGGCCTCGTGAACTATAACTTTTAATTTCATGGCAATTATACTTGTTTCGCTTCCGAACGCTGTCTCATCTCTTCGGCCAAAGCGTCATCACTCATGGCCGAAACTTGAGGCGAAACCGGTGCATTTGCAAGCTTTTGCTGTTCCGCTCTTTCTTCCTCTTCGGCCTCGCGCATACCGTCCTTAAAGGCCTTTCGGGACTGGCCCAGCGATTTTGCCAACTGTGGCAGGCGGCTGGCGCCAAAAAGCAGGAACAAAACGGCGACGATCAGTAAAATTTCTGTTGTTCCAAAATTCATATCATTAATCCTCAATTTCCGGGCCCCGCAAACTTTTGCGGGCCTTTGTATTCAACGCTTAGATGATACCTTTATTATGCTTACAATTCACGCAGAAAGTTGATGATGAGCCCTAAATCGATCCGTTACGCCGACCAATGCCGAAGATATTCCCGTCTCGGAGACCGAATGGCCCGAGTCCGGAACAATGATCAGTTCAGCTTCGGGAAAGGCCTTATGAAGTTCCCAAGCCGAGGTTATCGGACATACGACGTCATATCGGCCCTGCACTATCACTGTCGGGATGTGCCGAATTTTACCCACATTCTCGATCAGATAATTTTCGGTCGGGAAAAATGAATTATTCGTAAAATAATGACATTCGATCCGGGCCAAACTCAAAGCTTCGTGCTCGCCTTCCCAATGATCCATTAGGTTTTTGTCCGGATATAGTTTTGACGTCGAGCCTTCCCAAACGCTCCAGGCACGGGCGGCCGAGATGCGGACCGATTCGTCTTCGCTGGTCAGACGTTTGTGATACGCGGTGATATAATCTCCGCGCTCGGCCTCGGGAATCTCTGCTTGGTAACGTTCCCAAAAATCCGGAAAGATCTCGGAAGCTCCATATTGATAGAACCATTGCAACTCTTTTTTCCGGGTGAGAAAAATTCCGCGAAGTATTAATCCGAGACAACGATCGGGGTGCGTTTCCGCGTAAGCGAGGCTAAGGGTGCTGCCCCACGATCCGCCAAAAACGTACCATTTATCGACGCCAAATTTTTCGCGAAGCGTTTCGATATCCTTTATCAGGTCCCACGTTGTGTTTTCCCGGAGATCGGCATGCGGCGTCGATCGTCCAGCACCACGCTGGTCAAATAGTATGACGTGATAGACCGCCGGATCAAAAAATTGTCGATACATCGGAACTAGGCCGCCGCCCGGTCCGCCGTGTAGAAAAATGACCGGAATGCCATTCGGATTACCGACCCGTTCGTAATAAATTGTATGAATCTCAGACACCGGAAGCATGCCAGTGTCAAATGGTTCAATTTCAGGATAGAGATTTGCCATATTTAAATAATACCGCGAACGCCGTGCACATGCTATGGCGCAGGGAACGTAGGCGCCCTCGCCTGCAAGCGTCTGAAAGACGCTGAGCTGCGTGGTGAAATGAAAGTTATCAAATTATCAAGCGCCGACACGCCGGAGGAACCGGCGTTGCAGGCTAGGGAGCCCGCGTTCCCGGCTTTATGAAATTGTCGTACCAAAGCTGAAAAACCAACAAGGTCCAAAGCTGTTTGTGGTGACTGGCGAGACCATTTTCGTGCTCGGCGATCAGTTTTTGAACGTGACCGGATTCGAACAAGTCTTGGTCTTTAAGTCTTTGAGGCGAGAGTAGGTCGTGCATCAACGGATTTAATTTGCCCTTAAGCCAGTCGGCGATCGGTATTCCGAATCCTTTTTTTGAACGGGTCAAGATAGTTTTTGGGAGCAAACCCTCGACGGACCGCTTCAGAATATATTTCCCTTTGCTGCCGCGCAGCTTAAAGTCCAATGGTAGTGACGCGGCAAATTCGCCGATACGCGGATCGAGGAACGGAGCACGCGTTTCCAGACTAACCGCCATCGACGCGCGGTCGACCTTGGTCAAAATCCCTTCGGCCATGTAAAAGTTCATGTCCAGATACTGCATTTGTTCGACGACGTCAGATGCATCGCAGATATCGAGCAAATTCCGTGGACCCGCATAAATATCGCCCGATGCGCTAAGCACCCTTTCGGTCAATAGCGGTCGCTGTTCGTCGATCGAGAATGAACCAAACCACGAATGATGCCGCGTGACCGTGTCGTATTTGGCAGATTTTACAAATCGCTTGGCGCGGTATTCAAACGAGAGATTTTTTGTTGAAACAGGCAGCCTTTTAACAATCGGCTCGATCAGATTTGACCGGATGAATTGCGGCACCAAACCGTACGTGCCCGCCACTTTATGTCCCAGATACATCGGGTATCCCGCAAAGATCTCGTCGCCGCCATCGCCGCCCAACGCGACCGTTACATGCTTGCGGACAAATTTTGAGAGCAAATAGGTCGGGATCAGCGAACCGTCGGACAGCGGCTCGTCCATCCAAGTACCGATGTCGCCGATCAGATCGGCAGCCTTTGCGACGCTGAGGATCTCTTCGTAATGATCGGTTCCCAGATAGGCCGCTACCTGACGGGCATATCGAGTTTCGTCAAAAGAATCTTCAGTAAACCCGATCGAAAACGTCTTGACGGTTTCGGTGGCGTGCTCGGTCGCAAACGCCGCGACGGCCGACGAATCGACACCGCCCGAGAGCAAAATGCCAAGCGGCACATCCGCCACGAGCCGCATCCGCACGGCGTCCGACAACAGGCCACGCAGATCCGACGCGGCAGCGTCCAGCGATGGCGGCCGGCCATTTTTAGCGAATGTTAAATTCCAATATCGGCGGGTACTTATCTCGCCATTCTCGACCGTTAGAATATGGGCGGCCGGAAGTTTTGAAATGCCTTTATAGATCGAATCGGGGGCCGGAACATAATCGAAAGAGAGATATTGACGCAATGCGTCGAGGTTGAGTTCGGCGTTGACGGATGGATGTGCGAGTAGAGCTTTCGGCTCGGATGCGTAGATCAATTTGCCGTCAAAAACGCCGTAATAAAGCGGCTTTTCGCCGTAGCGGTCGCGCGCCAAAATGAGTTTTTTCTTTCGTGCGTCCCACAGCGAGATCGCGAACATTCCATTGATATGATCGACAAAATCGTCCCCGTAGATCTGATATAGATGCGGGACGATCTCGACATCGGTCTGGGTGACAAACTTATGACCGCGTTTCTCAAGGTCAGCTCTGACTTCACGATAATTGTAAAGTTCGCCATTGACCATCGCGACAACCGACTTGTCCTCGCTAAAAACCGGCTGGTCTCCGGTGTGCAGATCAATGATCGACAGCCGTCGCATTCCAAGCGCGACCGTGTCGTCCATCCACAAACCTTCGGAGTCGGGCCCGCGATGCAGGATCGCCTCGCACATCGAATGCAGGACTGTCTCTCGCTGTTCAGTTGAGTCTTTTGATTTTTTGAGGTTTATCCAACCGGTGATCCCACACATTATTTGGTCGTAAATCAGACGGTTTCGGCAAGTAACTGTTCCACTTCGGGAACAAACGAAAGTGGCAGAAAAGCTTCCTTGTCACACACCGTCATTTCTCCGTTTTCGTCGCGGACCCACAGGCCGGTGTCGCCATATTTAACCAGGTATAATTTGCGTGGAATGAGGGACAATATATCATCAGATTCGAGGCAAATAGCCCATATTTCCTGCAGGTTTTTAGGTTTCTGAGTCGCTTTTAGTTTCGTTTCGCGTGTCGGTCGTTGCTCGCCGCGCATAATTAGGCCTGCCTCAACGACGCTCGCTTTTAGCTTCTCGAATCGATCGGTGTTCATTTTTCCAACCACTTCCCAACAAGACTCTTCAAATCGCGGATCTGATCAATGCTTAAGTCTTCTAACTCGCTTTTACTATATATGTCGAGCATGAAAATCATGTCATCACGCATCGCAAAATAGTATATCACTCTTGCGCCGCCTCGAGTGCCTTTGCCTTTCGCGGCGACCCGTAATTTCCTGATACCGCCGCTCTCTTTAATCACGTCACCGGCATCCGGATATTCCATAAGCCGCCATTGTAATTTTGAATATTCGTCGTCAGAAAGCAGTTCGGTTACACGTTTCGTGAACCACGAAGTCTCCTTGAAGCTGAAGAGAGCTTTGGCCATTAGAATCCGATCTTTTCCCGCACCGCATATATCGCCTTGTCCTGCGACTCGTGATATGTACGAACCAACAACTCAGCAAGCAATCCCATCAAAAAGAATTGTACCGAGATCGCCAGCATAACGACTGCAATGATCGGCAGCGGTGTCAGGATAAAGGATGTGTCATATCCGATCTTCAAAACGAGAGCCCAGACGCCCGCGATCATCGAAATAAGAAACGCCAGCATACCAAACGCCCCGAATACATAAAGCGGCTTGGTATGGTACTCGGCCATAAATTTGATCGTGATTAGATCAAAAACGACCTTGACAGTGCGCGAGATGCCGTATTTTGATTTGCCCATCGTGCGGGCGTGATGGTCGACCGGTATCTCGGCGACACGGGCCCCCGCCCAACTGGCGTAGATCGGGATAAATCGGTGCATTTCGCCATAAAGTCGCACGTCCTGGATGACTTCGCGCCTATATGCTTTCAGTGAACATCCGTAATCGTGGAGCGGCACACCGCCGATCCATGAAATTATCCGGTTGGCGATCTGCGACGGTATCTTGCGCGAAATAAGCTTGTCCTGGCGGTTTTTTCGCCAGCCCGAGACGACATCGTAGCCTTCGTCGAGCTTTTCCAAAAGACGAACAATATCCGCCGGATCATTTTGCAGATCGGCATCCATTGGGATCAGAATTTCGCCTTTCGCGGCATCGATCCCAGCCGACATCGCCGCGGTCTGCCCGTAATTTCGCCGAAGCGAGATGACGCGAACGCGATCGTCCGAGGCCGCGATCTCCTTGAGGATCGAAAGGCTTTTGTCCGTCGAACCGTCATCGATATAGATCACCTCGGCCGTTTTACCGAGCGTGTCGAGGGCCGATCGTATTTTCGCGTGCATCGGTCGCAAATTCTCTTCCTCATCCAGGACGGGAAGAAAGAGCGACAATTCAGGGTTTTCAACTATTTTTACTTGATCCATTACTAACAATAATTCTAACAGGATGAACAGGATAATCAGGATAAGAACTAATTAGGGTCTCCCATCCTTAAGATCTTGTCCATCCTGTTTCTAATTCTTTTTTGCGACAACAACGATTGAAACTCCAAAAGGAAAATCAAAATTGCGCAGCCAAAACCTTTCAGAGCTGAACAGTTTGCCAAACACGCCGTTGAGTGCAGAGACAGTGATGTT
>JBGTCS010000286.1:0-2058 GCA_041748715.1 Pyrinomonadaceae bacterium
TAGATCCAGCATCGATCAAGTCGCAGGAGTTTGGTTTTTCTCAATTATTCCCTGATATTAGATAATAGATGAGTTTTCCGACATGTGTCTAGTTCTTTCTTAAGGTTGTCAAATGGCGGTCAGCGTGTCAAAATTCATAGTTTTCGGATGGTGCGGAGTTTATATTGAAGGTTGAGACAAAAACAAAGGGTAAACTGCTAAAAAAAATAGGCAGGGCGATCGCCGATTTTTCGATGATCGAAGAAGGCGACAAAGTCATGGTATGTCTGTCGGGCGGCAAGGACAGCTATACAATGCTCGACCTTTTGCTCGATGTTCAGCGCCGGGCACCTGTAAAATTTGAGATCCTGGCCGTAAACCTCGATCAGAAGCAGCCCGATTTTCCGGAAGAGGTCCTACCAAATTATCTCGACGGCATTGGTGTCAAATACCGCATCGTTGAGGAAGATACTTATTCGATCGTAACGGCCCATATTCCCGAAGGCAAAACGTATTGTTCGCTTTGTTCGCGTCTGCGGCGCGGTATCTTGTACAACGTTGCGGTCGAAGAGGGCTGTACAAAGATCGCTCTCGGGCATCACGCCGACGATATAATCGCGACATTTTTGATGAATCTATTTTATGTCGGCCAGCTCAAAGCGATGCCGCCGATCCTGCGTTCGGATGATGGCCGCAACACGATCATTCGCCCGTTGGCATATTGTCAGGAGAAAGAGATTGCGACGTATTCCGAAGAGCAAAAATTTCCGATCATCCCGTGTAATCTGTGCGGAGCACAGCCCAACCTTAAACGTGCCCGCGTCAAAAGGCTGATAAACGAGCTTGAAAAAGAGACGCCGTTCATTCGCAGCTCGATGATGACCGCGATGACCAACGTCACCGGCTCGCATTTGCTTGATAACGAATTATACGATTTTCGCAATTTCGAACCGATGGTCAAAAGTATTCCCGCCGGCCATGGCTCGGTCGAAAAAGAGCTCGATGACGTCTTTGACCACAGCGAACCTGCCTTCCAGCCAAACCTAATGGCGGCGGCGGGATTGGTCGGAATTGATCAGGGATAACAAAGGGGTCTTCGAAATATCAGTTCTCCGCTCGCGATTTCCAATCGCGCAGCCAACGATCTAAGCGTTCTTAATTCCTATCACGACATTGTGAGCAGACAGTATGCGGCGCCGTAGGCCTCGTGCTGATATTTTGCTATCGGTAATTCGGTGAGATCGATGCTGGCATTCGTAATTGCCTTACGAATGGTGGCCGGCGGGATGAGAATCACATCCTGACGGCACATTTGAATCAGGCCTTCGAGTTTGAATGTGATCGTACCGCCTTTCATACGTCCTTTCGCGAGACGTTCTCTGATCCCGATCTTTTCTATCCCGTTATCGTCAAAAAAAGCCTGAATCCGCTGGTAAAACTCGCGAATTTTGTTCTGATCCTTATGATCAGCAAGAGCGAGGCGAGTGGTCTCGCTATCGATCAAGCCGAACTCCTGCGCATGCCCGTCGAGTATTACAAACCGGGCTTCAGTCTTATCAAGGTCAATTCCGCAAATTTTGGGCATGATGACAGTGGTCGGAAACTAAGAATAACAAAAACATAATGCTAAACAAGCGAGCCGTTGATCGAAACGTGAGCGTTGACGTAAATTTTATCATTCGCCTCGCTCGATTGCCCGTCCGTTAATTTAGCCATTTTTGTTGCCTTTGTCGCCGCATTTATTTACCATTTTACTTACAACTTTCCACCGCGAGGCCGAATCGGAAAGTGCGTAAATATAAACTTGCCCTTGGTTTCCCACTTTTTCATGTGAAATCGCTCCCGGCATACGGATTTTATGAAAAACAGTTTTATTGTTCGAACCGCCTTTTTATTGCTTGCTTTTTCTGCGCTGAGCTCTGGCATTGACGCGCAAAAACGGCCACCTCGTATAAAACCTGTTACCGCGAGCGTGACCGTTTCGGCGTCAAACCCGACACCGGCCCAGCGTCGTTACGAGGCTTTTAGCACGGCCTGGTACACGATCGATCAATTTTATTTTGATAAAACATTTGGCGG
>JBGTCS010000287.1:0-2005 GCA_041748715.1 Pyrinomonadaceae bacterium
GGAATCTGAAAGTACAGAGGATATTGCCCGCAAAGCCGCAGAGACCGCAAAGTAAGAAAATAAATACCCGACCTTAAATGCGGACGCAAGATAGCTTGAGCCTAAAAATAAGGGTTGGCCATAATGCTTTCGATTGTGCCCTGCGGCATATCGTCGAGAGTTTTTACAAAATCGCGCATCAGGCGAAAGCTGTTTGGTAAGTATTCGTCGGGGATATCGTCGGCTCGTTCGACGAAAACTTTCATTTGTTTTGCTGCTAAAACGGCCGCAACATGCGTTTTTGCCATCATCTGGTCGTGCAGGTCGGGTGTAAACTCGAAACCGTTCTGATCGGTGCGATTGATCTTGGAAATTCTGGAAAATGTCTCTAAAAACTCACGTTCGTTTTGGGCAAATGGGACTTGAACCGCAGCATCGATCGCGAACTCGCGTGTGACAATCGCGTTGCGCCGGTCAGCCGGTGTACGATGTCCAAAAAGCGGATGAATACCTGTCACGCTTTCCGTATATCTTAATGCCATTTCCATGCTCGGTTTTTGAACGCTACAGACATTTATCAGGTGGCGTTCCCGGTTTTGCGAGGCGACGCTGTCGTAAGCTGATATCGGGACGGCGAGAATCACGCTATCGGCAGATGGATCGATCTCGAAAATCGGCGCGAGCAATTCTTTTAGAAATGTTCCAAAAGAACCATCGCCGATGATGTGTATTTTCATGGATGAACCTCAAAGCGGCTGATGCGGCGAGCTATGTGACCAGATCCTCAAAATCCTCGATGCTTGGCAATTCGGAAAGATCTTTTAATCCGAATTGGATCAAAAAATCCTTCGACGTTCCGTACTGCATGGGGCGGCCGACCGCCTCTTTTCGGCCTTTGGCAACGATCAGGCGTTTGTCGAGAAGTGTTTTGATCGCAGATGCCGATTGAACACCCCGGATCTCAAGTATCTCGGGCACCGTTACGGGTTGTTTGTAAGCTATGACGGCCAGCGTTTCAAGCGACGCAAGCGAGAGTTTGGCGGACGGACGTGTTTTTAGGAATCGGCGGACCTCTTCGTGCAATTCGGTCCGGGTCGAAAGCTGCCAACCGCCTGCGATCTCACGGATCTGCAAACCGCTCTGACGCGATTGGTATTCGCGGTCAAGCTCTTCGGCGGCGGCCTGGATGCTTTCTTTATCTTCGTCTAAAACATCCGCCAATAATTTTGCAGTTATTGGTTCGTCGGCAACAAAAATCAGAGCCTCGACGATCGAGACCAGCTCGGCCAGGCTGCGGACGGGTTTTTCAATTTCTTCGAGCTCCATAAAAAATAATCCACAGGTTAACACAGTTGGACGCCGATAAGCATCGAATGATACCGCGCTTTACTCTGAAAACCTTTGGTTAAACTTTCTTTAAGATAATATCCCCGAACGTCGTGCTTTGCAGCAATTTGACGCTTTCGGTGCGGACGATCTCCAGGACGGCGATAAATGCTGTGACAAGTTCGCGTTTCGAATGCATTTCCTCGAAAAACACAAGGAGACTGAATTCGCCCGATTCCGAGATCCGCCGTTTTAAGGTTTTTAGCATGTCGGCGAGCGAGATCTCTTCGCGATGGATCTCTAACTTTATCTCGTCTACGTGGCGGGCCATGATCTTTTGGAACACGGTCAGAATGTCAAAAACCGATGCATCGATCTCGGCGTTGTTGTCGTCGGATTCGATCGGGCCGCGGGTAAATGTTGCCTGCTCAACGGTCGAACGCTGATACAACATACCGGCTGCGGTTTTGAATTTTTCGTATTCGAGCAGCCTGTCGACCAGTTCTTTTCGAGGATCTTCAAATTCTTCGTCGTCCGTCAACATCGGATCGCGCGGAAGCAGCAGCTTTGATTTGATCTCGATCAAGGTCGCGGCCATGACTAGAAAATCAGCCGCGATCGCAATATCCAGATGCTTCATCAGCCGGATGTATTCGAGGTATTTCTCGGTGATGCGGGCGATCGGAATATCAAAAATATT
>JBGTCS010000288.1:0-2841 GCA_041748715.1 Pyrinomonadaceae bacterium
AAATTCGATCGAGCTTTTGCCCGTAATATCGTTCGCTCCAAAACGCGATTCGTTCCAGCCGCCGAATGAAAACGGTTCGCGCGGCACGGGGACGCCGATATTGACGCCGATCATGCCGGCACTGGCGTGTTCCATAACATACCGAGCAAGGCCGCCGCTTTGTGTAAACACCGCGGCGGCGTTTCCATAAGGATTGTCGTTTTCGATCTTGATCGCCTCATCAAGCGTCTCGGTTCGCATGATCGAGATGACCGGGCCAAATATCTCTTCAGTCGCAACGGACATTCCGGGCGTGACATAGTCGATCACGGTCGGCCCGACGTATGTACCGTTTTCTTTTCCGGCGACGGTCGCACCGCGTCCGTCGACCAGGATCTTGGCGCCGTTCGATTCAGCTTCGGAGATGTAGTTCTCTATTCGCTCTTTAGCCGCCTGAGAAATGACTGCACCGAGATTTTGTCCCGGAATAACCTTTCGAGCCTCGACGCAGATCTGGTCGATGATCGGATCAACATTCCCAACAGCCAGCATCGCCGATGCCGCCATACACCGTTGGCCGGCACATCCAGACATCGAGGCGGTAACATTCGAAGCGGTCATCGACGGATTGGCGTCCGGCAAAACAAAAAGATGATTTTTTGCACCACCAAGCGAGACGCAGCGTTTAAGGCTGTGCGTGCTCTGCTGATAAACGAGCTTGGCGACCTTGGTTGAACCGACAAAGCTGACGGCCTCGATATCTTTGTGGGAGCAAATACCCTCGACAATCTCTTTGCCGCCGTTAATGACGTTGAAAACACCGTCGGGAAGCCCTGCTTCCTGCAACAATTGAGCCATCTTAATGACTGATAATGGAACCAGTTCGGACGGTTTCATTATCATCGTATTGCCCAAAACCAGAGCGTTTGGCATCGTCCAATTTGGCACCATCAGCGGAAAGTTGAACGGAACAATTGATGCAACAACGCCGACCGGAAAATGCTCCGTCCGGCATTCGACACCGCGGCTGACCTCGAGTACCTCGTTTGATACAAGCTGCGGCATCGAACAGGCAAATTCGGTCAGCTCAATGCTTTTATCGACCTCGGCCTTGGCCTCGTCCCAAGTCTTACCGTTTTCTTCTGATACAAGAGCTGTTAACTCGTCCGAATGTTTTTCGAGCAAATGTCGATAACGGAAAAAAACCTGCACCCGTTCCTTGATCGGTTTGTGTCCCCACGATTCGGCCGCATCTTTTGCCGATCGAACCGCTTTATTGAGTTCTTCGGTCGTCGACATCGGAACCGTCGACAGCAAATTGCCGTCGAGCGGCGATGTAACATCGAGGTCGGATGATGACGCACTTTCGACAAATGCGCCGTTGTAATAATTTTTAACTCTTTCGTACTTCATATTCTTTATTTACACAGATGTGGCGGCTCAACACGCTCAGCCGGAATGTGTATTACTTCCAGTTATTTTCGTACCGCTCCCCGTGAGTACCGCGGCACAAATATCGTCATCAACAATATATAGATCGAAAACCCGAGGCCAAATGTGACAAACCATGCATAAACGTAAAGAGTGTCAAAAATACCCGGATCCGACACCTGGCCGCCCGGAGTAGTTGCTGCCCGTAAAAATCCCGGGATCACAGGAGCTATAGCAACGAATAATGCAATGATAGCACGCCAATTAAATCCGTTGGAATATGAATAGAAGCCGTCCGTTTTGAAAAGTTCGGCCAGTTCCAAACGTTTGCCTCTAAGCAGAAAATAATCGCAGATCAGGATGCCGCCGATCGCTCCCATCAATCCCGAGTAGCCGATCAACCAGGTAAAAATATACGCGCCCATCGAGGACATTAATTGCCACGGCATCATCAAGATGCCGATCACGGCGGTGATCAAACCGCCCGTTACATACGAGATCCGCTTTGGATTTAAATTTGAAAAATCGTTCGACGGCGACACCACGTTGGCTGCCATATTGGTCGAAAGCTGAGCGACAAAAATAACGATCATTGAAAACAAAATGACGATCGTACTGTCAAATTTCTGTATCAGCTTGACCGGATCGGGGATCGCTTCGCCGTAAATTATAACGGTCGCACTTGTTACAGCAACTCCGATAAAAGCGAATGCCGTCATTGTCAGCGGCAAACCCAATGCTTGACCAAGCATTTGCGATCTTTGTGATTTTGCGTAACGGGTAAAATCGGGAATATTCAGACTCAGTGTCGCCCAATAACCAACCGAAGCCGTCAACGCCCCTGGAAACACAGCCCAGAAATTATTTGATTGTTTTTGCAGCACCGCCGAGCCTGATAAAACATTGCCTAATCCGCCCGCATTCGAGGTCGCCCAAACGAGTAAGGCCAGGCCGCCAACAAGTAAAAGCGGTGCTGCCCACGATTCGAGATGTTTGATCCCCTCGATCCCTTTCAGAATGATCACGACCTGAATTATCCAAAAAAGGAAGAACGATATCCACGTATGCAGCGGATTGCCAGCGATAATAGAATCGAAATTAGCCCAACCGGACCAGACAGCCGTCAGCAATGCGTCGATCGCCGTTCCGCCGATCCAGGTCTGGATACCAAACCACCCACAGGCGACAATTGCCCGCAGTATGGCTGGAATATTCGCTCCCTTTGTACCAAACGACGCCCGCGCCAGAACTGGAAACGATACGCCGTATTTTGTTCCGGCGTGCGCATTTAAAACCATCGGTATCAGCACGATGCAATTGCCGAGCAGGATCGTCATCATCGCCTGCCACCAGTTCATCCCAGCCTCGATAAAACCGCCGGCCAGCGTATAGGTCGTGATAACAACGCTCATCCCGATCCAGAGCGCCGCG
>JBGTCS010000289.1:0-10722 GCA_041748715.1 Pyrinomonadaceae bacterium
TGAAGACCGGCCAGTAAGTTTCTGGTTGGAAGTCAAGACACCAACGATCTCAGGAGCGTTGATTAAATTAGACTTGCTTACTTCAACGCCGCGGTTTTTTGATTTAAGTCGCTGTTCGGCGTCTTTCATCCTGGTTTCAACGTTTTGAATTTCCTGTTTTCTGCTTTCTTCGCGATTTGTTGATTTTTGGTTCAAGCTATCGCGAAAATGTTGGTTTTGGGCTTCCCGGATGTCAAAATTCTCAAGCCGGTTGTGGGAAGGTTGCTTTGTCTGCGTCTGACTAGAAACCAATGTCGGCCCAAACCATACTGAGGCGACGACGATAGCCAAAAACGGGAACAATAGTGCCCATCGAGAGCTAATAATTCTATGCGCAAATACACCGATATTCATACAGGGAAGGTACTCCTTTTTTTCTAAATATTACTGACTGTAGAAATGTAGTTTTTGTATAGCACGCTCCTTCCTCATTAACAAGTCAAAAACGCAAATATCAGATAAATTTACTAATTTAATTAATGTCGAACCAAAGATTATCGAGGCAGCCATTAATCCCAGATTCGGCGTTGGGCGTTTTATGAGATTGAAGCCCAATGCGCAAGCCCGCGCGTAAGCAAGGGCGATAGATTCGAGTCAGGTTTTGGAGGGAGGCGTGACCTCCGAATTGCGCGATACGCCCTTGCTTACGCGCGGGCTTTCGCAAGGAATCGGAGATTTTACGCTAATGACGAATCCCGGTTAATTACTTCATCTGCGAATGAAGGAGCCCGGCGACGATTGCAGCGGATGAAGAACACTCCGGCGGGCAAAAAACCTGCAGCATTAGCGTTCGCCATCTTGTACATCCAGTTAAAAGAAAAGAATAAAGTGATCGAATATCTGAACGAGGCTCTCCTGGAACTTGATTCCGGATTGACGCTGCTAAAAGTGATACCGCTTTTTGATTTTCTTCGAGACGATCCGCGATTCAAGGAGATCCGTAAAAAGGCTAATTTCCCTGAATAAACTTTGAAAAGTAGAAGCCCGGATCGCGATTCTGCGGACACCAACTATCCGAATAATCTCGGCAGCCGGCGCTGTAGGTTCTTTGGCAGCAAGATCTCCATAGCGTCGTCAACCGTCACGATCCCAGCAATGTCGCCTTCGTCGTCGATCACCGGGAGCGCGAGAAGATTATATTCTGAGATCGTTTGGGCTACCTCGTCCGCCGGTTCCGATGGGTGGGCAAAACGGAATTCGGTTCGCATTACATCCGCAAGCTTAAAGGTTGGATCCGCCAAAATGAGCGAACGCAGGCTGATCACGCCGCAAATTTTCCACGAATCTATTTTATCGACGACATATAGGTAATAGATCATGTTTGGGGTTTCCGCCATTTCACGCAGGCCTGCTATGGTTTCCCCGACGGTCAGGTCTTGTGGAAACACGATGAATTCGGTGGTCATCAATCCGCCCGCAGTATCGTGTTCAAATCTCATCAGCTCGGCGACATCCGATTTTTCGTCGTCGTCCATAAGGTCGAAAAGTTCGCGTGCCTTTTCGTCGTCCATCTCGTCCAAAACGTCGACCGCGTCGTCCGGCGACATATCGCCGAGGATGTCTGCGGCTCGCTCCTCGTCCATGTCTTCCAAAATTCGGGCCTGAGCCTCAGTGGACATTTCTTCGAGCGTGTCAGCGGCGAATTCGTCATCGAGGCTCTCCACAACCTCGGTTCGGTGGATCGGCGAAAGGGATTCGGCGAGCTGTGCGATCTCAACGGGATGGAGCCGTGAGAGTTTGTCCTTGGACGATTTTAGCTGCACCGTGACCGTCGCCGTGTCGGTCGCTAAATAGCCGACATCGGCCCAGTCTAAAACTTCGACAACTCGGTCGCTGCCATAAAACCCTTTTGGCATCAGCCGCCTGACAAATCCCTGCAGGCTGACATCCGCCCCGGATACGCGCCAAATATCCCCCGCCTCAATCAGTTGGACATCATTGACGCGGACCACCCGCTTGCCGTCGACGTCGATCAATTGATTATCAAGGACATCCTTGCCAAGCAACACTTCGCCGCCCCGCCGTATGAATGGCGTCAAATCGAGAATCGCGGAAGTCATCGTCGCCCCGTGCAGCCCGAGTCCGGTGAAATCGCGGCTCGGCATAAAAAAGTTTCGGCGGCGGTAGCGGGCGATCAGACCGATCACTGGCGGATGTTCTTCTTCTCCGTATTTTACGAGCACATCCTTGATCACCGCGATCTTCTCACGACGAATGTCGAATATTGGTCGATTAAGGATTTGCGAGACGTAAAGCATAGGACAAAGATAACCCAACTTGTAAAAAGGTTGAAGTAGAAAGCTTGGGGCGTTGAATGTCTGACAACCCGCAAACCGACACAAAAAGCATAACAAAGTTTAAAAAGGTTGTATTTTGTGGAAACCCGTCGCTCTTGCGCATTTTTATAAACATAGGCGATGGGACGAACAGAACGTTCGAACGATACCTGGATTCATCGCCTGCCCACCAATAAATGAAAGCACCAAACATCATCTTCAGTATTATTCTGCTTGCGGCGATCCCCTCGCTGGCGCAGGAACGGCCCAGATTTTTTGACAATTTCGATACATCTCGCGGAGTAAAGGTGTACACCCCGACCCCGTCGGTTGCTACAACACCCGCGAACCCCAAAACTTCGGCATCAAAACTTCCGGTCAATAAAAAACTTCTAAACAAAACAGGCAAGTCCAATCGAATGGGTGTATCTGAGGGACTCGCAAGCCGCGATATGTCGACCACCGCGAGCACCCGGCTTATGATGGGGTCATCGTCCCACCTTAAAGGATTTACCACCGGCGATCCGGCAATTGATACATTCATCGTAAATTCGAGCCGTCGATACAATATCGATCCGCTGCTAATTTACGCACAAATGCATCAGGAATCGTCTTTCAAACTTAAAGCCCTTTCCCATAAAGGTGCGAGCGGCCTTATGCAATTGATGCCCGCAACCGCCCGCCGGCTCGGCGTGACTAATATTTACGATCCAAAACAAAATATCGATGGCGGCGTCAAATATATGCGGATGCTGCTGGATATGTTCGGACAGGATGTAAACCTGGCGTTAGCCGGATACAATGCTGGCGAAGGTGCGGTTATGAAATATGGAAATCAGATCCCGCCGTATAACGAGACACGCGAATACGTCCGCCGCATTTCGGCACGTTATGGATCGATCTCGAATCCCTCGATAGCAGGAACCCTTCCGCGGATCAATGATAAGTTTGCGTCAAAGCTGGAGAAGATCGAAACCAAGGCATTGACGATCGAACAAAATGCGGTTGCAATAAAGTTGCCGGACGGGCGAATGCGGCTCGTTAATCAATAGTTTTTAACAAGTTTCCACCGAGAGAGACGTTCTTCTCCAACTAGTCGAAAAGACATGCGGCCGGACGCACTGGCCGCGTTTTTGCGCGTGCGATTCCTGGCTGACAGGATTCGAGTGGGTCAGCTTTTTGTTGCGGTTTCAAATCTGAGTTAATATTGCAACGCGTATGTATTGCATAAAATGCGGAGCGGACAATTTAGAAACGGCAAAGTTTTGCCGCAAATGCGGCGAATCGCTCGACGCCGAAGAAGAAACGCGTGTCGCCATTCGCGGAGGCAGTTTCGCGTCTCCCACCCGAGGCTCTTCTGACCCGGAAGCTCCGGAAAACGAGATCTTTGCCATCAGTCCAACTTTATTGTTTGTAAAAGCTCTGTATGTCGCCGCGGCGATCGGCGCTTTATTTTTGGCAGCGATCACGAGCATGTTTCTTTCTCAATATGTTTCGGTCTGGTTTTCAGTTTTGATCGGGCTCCTGCTGTTTCTAATTCCCGGCTTTTATCATTTTAAACAAAAGATCGTGAGCTACACGCTCACCGAATCGAGTCTCGAAATCGATGAGGGATTTATCTCCCGTTCGACTCAGAATATCCCGATCAGACGAATACAGGACGTCACGGTGTCATCCGGTTTTGTTCAA
The DNA here is from genome assembly GCA_041748715.1 of Pyrinomonadaceae bacterium. Classification (GTDB taxonomy): domain Bacteria; phylum Acidobacteriota; class Blastocatellia; order Pyrinomonadales; family Pyrinomonadaceae; genus OLB17. The sequence continues at coordinate 4,005 of JBGTCS010000289.1, forward strand.
CGAATGTTGGGTTTTGGTGATCTGATGATCGATAATGCGAGCGATGCGGACGGTAAGATCGTACTCAAAAATATCGATCGGCCGAAACATCACGCCGAACTCCTTCTGCGGCAAATGAGACGGATCGATAAATAAAAGTTGAAAAAGGCCGGAAACTGCTTCCCGGCCATTTCGAGCGTTGTTAATCAATCTATGGTTTCGATGAATGATCGTCGGAATCGTTCTGGTCTTCCATGAACGGAGTCGATTCATCATCGTCGGGACGCGAATAATAATTGTAATATCCCGAACCGTAATAATAATATTCGGCCGAATTTGCCTTGATCCCGTTCAAAACAACACCGTAGATCCGTGCTCCGATGGCACTGACACGCTGCTTAAATTGGCGCATCAGGTGGATCGAACTTTTATTGGCCATCGCAACCAGAACAACGCCGTCAACAAGTGTTGAGAGGATCGACGCATCGGTAAACGAGATGGCCGGCGGCGAATCGATAATCACGTGTTTGAACTTGCCGGATAAGAACTGAAGCAGGTTTCGCATCTCGTTCGAACTAAGCAGCTCGGCTGGATTCGGCGGTATCGGACCGCTGGTGATGATTTTTAACCTCGGCAGATCAGCGTAAGTCCGGATCAGTCCCTCGGTCTCTTTGTCACCGGAAAGATAGTTGGTCAGCCCGCGGTTATTATCCAATCCAAAATGGCTGTGCAGACGCGGCCGACGGAGGTCGCAATCAATAATGACAACATCGACATCGCTCTGCGCCAAAGTGATCGCCGTGTTGATCGCGGTGGTCGTTTTGCCCTCAGACGGCTGCGACGACGTGACAAGGATGGTCTGCGGCGGCTTGCCCGCGCTTGAGAATAATAGCGAGGTCCGCAAATGTCGATAGGCCTCGGCGATGGGCGAAGTGCGTTCGTCCATCGTTATCAATGCCATCGGACCGACATTTCCAGCACCCGCCTTTCCGGGTAGAAGTTTTCGCTTTTCGTTACCAAGATGATGCGGAATAAGAGCCAGCGTGGGCAGTCCCAAATGGCGGCTGATATCGTCGGACGTCCGAACCGAATCATCCAGAAAGTCGAGCAAAAATGCCAAACCAATTCCGGCCGCGAATGAAAGCAAGAGAGCAATGAGAATATTCTGGCCGCGTTTTGGACCGATCAGACTAGCCGGACCGGCCGGAGCCTGCTGCTTAATATTATTTGGCCGCTCACTCGACAGCGCAAGTTCCTGCTCCTTCTGACGGAGAATATAGCTATCCAACAGAGTTTGATTCGACCCCAGCTCACGCGTGAGCCCGGTCAAGTTCACCTCTGCTATGCCTTCGAGATTGGCCTGTTGCGCCGCCCGTTCGAATGCAATTCGTTGGCGTGCTTCCCGTTGCTGTGCCGCCGCAAGCTGCGAACCCAGACTGGCCAGAGCCTCGCGTTCGGCATCCTTTTCGAGCTTTTCGCCTTCCTCTTTGATCTTTTTGCTGACCTCTTTTTCCGTTCTATCCTTTTGACGATTGAGTTCCTCGATCTGCTGGTTTATGGCGATTACGTCTTTGTATTGTTCCGTATATCTAGCCAGCAACCCTCTTCGTTTTTCTTCATGTTCATCGATCTTCTTAATTATTTCATCGACCTGTTTCTGGTGCTCGGAGCGGCGTTTTAGATTGTCGAGGCGTATATTCTGGATCGCCATATTTTCCGGCAATATGGAAAGTATATCGCCCGTCCCGCTGGCGTTGCGTGCCGCCCTATATTGAGCCTCGATCTTACCGGTATTGTTCTGAGCTTCCCGCCACAGGGTCAGGAGCCCCTCGAGGTTTCCGGCCCGGAGTTGGCCGCCCTTGTCTCCCAAAGCCAGGTCGCTCGATCGCATCTCGTCGATCAGCTTATTTTGTTGCTGAACGATGGTCGCCCGCACGCCTTCGATAGATTTGCCCAGCTCGTCATAAGCCTGCTGCGAACCTGATGTTTCGCGCGCTCTATCCTCGCTGATAAAAAGTTCGGCGATCTTGTCGGCGACCAGCGGGATGACCGTTTGATTTGAGCTGGTCACGCTGACGGTGACGATATTTGTCTGATTAAGCGGAATGACCTCAACCATAAAATTTCCGGAGTATGATGCGGCTCTGAGATTTTCTTCGGGTGTCAGTTCGATGGCGGTAACTCGGTCCTGATCGATTGCTGCGTCAGATATAACCGGCAAAACATTGGATGTCTCCGGTTCCTTGTCACCGCCGGAAAACAAAGACCGCAATCCCGCTAAAACACCGCGATTCTGCTCGCCGAATAGGTTCGGATCGCGATGTAATCCAAGTGAGACAACGACCCGCTTCATCAGATCCGGGCTTTTTAAAAGCTCAAGCTGGGTACGATAATATTTTTCGTCATCGGCGTAATTAACGATCGTGATCGATTCCTTTTTGGCCTGGGCGGCTTTGCGCGGCTCAATTATAATCCGGGTGCTTGTCTGATATTGTGACGGCTGACGATACATATAAAGCGCCGCCGCCGCCGTAACGAGAATGGTGATCGCCAGGATTATGGGTAATCTTTTATAGACAACGTTAAAATACTGCCGCAGCGTACGTTTGTTATCGAGAGTTTCCTCATACGACGGCGGATACCCGCCGGGCGAGTAATCGATTTGTGTGGTCGATTGAATATTTTTAATTACTGGTAATGGCGTCAACCGCTGATCGTTTTCCATACTGCTTATAAATGTAAATCCTCTGTCGTTATCGCGCTTAAATCATCCGGGCAATCCTGTTTTATAACATATTAATGCCCATTAATCACGGAATAAGACGACTAGCCGTTTGATTCTAACATGTGACAAATGAGTTTGCCGCAGTTTGCCCGGGCGGTCTGCTTTGTCGCTCCGTCGCGTCGAGTGTTATATTGGTCAATTGTCCTTTGACTTAAAAAGGGACGATTTGGAGTAGTTATGACGGTACTTTCTCAAAACGGCGGCGATAATAATTTTGAACTCGGGATCGAGGGATTTACCTTTGCAGATTTGTTTGATGCCTTAAAGCTGAAAGATCTCGCCGAGATATTTTATGCCGGAATTGAAATGCACGACGCGGTTCTGCACTCGGCCCTTACAAAATATATCGAGTCCCGCGGCACCGGCTATGAACGAAAGGTCGAGTCCAAGATACTCACCGATTCCGCCCCGTATTTGTCAGATTTTATCGCCCGCCTATTCAAAATCAACCGCGAGGCGCGAGAACTGGAACATAACGTTCTCGTCCAAAATCCCGTCTGGAAGTACAAATTCTTTGTCCAGCGAAGAGCGAGCAAAAAATTCAATGAAGTTCAGCTTGCTGAATTGAATGAGGCCGAGATCTGGCGGGCGTTGACCGAGCTTCGAAATAAGGCTTTCGACGAAACGCTTGTTCGCGATGAGGAACTCTCGATCGCCGAGATGACCTGCCGTTTGCTGGATGCTGAAGAAATTCTCAGCAAAGAGGACAGCGATCACTCGGCCGCTGCCGAAACGGTTGCAATGGTAAATACCGCCTACGAAAAACTAAAAGATTCTGCGTTCGGAAAGCTGTTTTCGCAATACGTTTTGGATACGGACGCGACGGGCGATCTGCTGACTATCACGGCTGCCCTGCGAATCGTTGAGGCATGGTCGGCCGCTGCTTTCGCAAGCAAATCGAAGAAATGGTACAGCTTCAAAACTCCGCATCCGCTTGATTATCAGAATCTCGTTCATCTCATTCACCCGCAGCCCGAACTGGCGAATGTAATGCGCGGCTCCGACGACGCGATGCGTCGACGCGACGGTTTTAAATTGACCGACGATCGCGGCACCATGCGCGACTCGTTGTTTGAGATCGATTATTGCCTTATCTGTCACGAGCGGGAAAAAGATTCGTGTTCGACCGGCCTCCACGCCCCCGACGGTACAACCAAACGCAATCCGCTCGGCATAAAGACTGAAGGCTGTCCGCTCGACGAAAAGATCTCTGAGATGCACCTGCTCAAAAAGCAGGGCGATTCGATCGGCTCACTTGCGCTTGTTGCGATCGACAACCCGATGTGCGCCGGCACCGGCCACCGGATCTGTAACGATTGCATGAAAGGCTGCATCTTTCAGAAACAGGAACCTGTCAATATACCGCTTGCCGAAACCGCTTCGCTGACCGACGTGCTCAATCTGCCATACGGTTTTGAGATCTACAGCCTGCTCACACGATGGAACCCGCTTAATGCCAAACGGCCTTACACGCTGCCGTACAACGGCAAAAATGTCATGGTCGTGGGCCTCGGCCCTGCGGGATATACGCTTGCACATTATCTGTTGAATGAGGGTTTTGGCGTCATCGGCATCGACGGGCTCAAGATCGAACCGCTGCCGACCAGTTGGACCGGCGATCACGGCAAGGTTTGCCCGCAACCCATTAAAGACATCAGCGATATCACCGAAAATCTCGACGAACGCATTCTCTCGGGTTTTGGCGGCGTCTCGGAATACGGCATTACGGTTCGATGGGACAAAAATTTTCTGACGATGATCCAATTGATGTTGACGCGTCGCAAGCGATTTCGTCCATACGGCGGCATCCGATTTGGCGGCACGCTGACCATCGAGGACGCATGGGATTTTGGTTTTGACCATATCGCCATTGCAACCGGTGCCGGTCGGCCGACCATCGTCCCGATGAAAAATAACCTGATTCGGGGCATCCGTCAGGCATCGGATTTTCTAATGGCATTGCAGCTAACCGGTGCATTCAAAAAAGATACGCTGTCAAATCTACAGGTTCGCCTGCCGGCCGTGGTAATCGGCGGCGGTTTGACAGGCATCGATACCGCGACCGAGTTATTCGCGTATTATCCGGTGCAATGTGAAAAGATGCTTGCCAAATATGAGCAGGTCGTCGACGAGTTTGGCGAGGAAAAGGTAGTCGAACATTTTAACGAAGAAGAGATCCGCGTTTTGCAGGAATTTCTCGAACACGGCAAAGAGATCCGCGCCGAACGTTCGCGTGCCGCCGCCGCCGGCGAAGAGCCTAATTTTGTTCCGCTCGTGCGCGGCTGGGGCGGCGTTTCTCTGATCTATCGAAAACGTCTGCAGGATTCGCCGGCCTATCGGCTCAATCATGAGGAAGTTCAAAAGGCATTGGAAGAAGGGATCGATTTTGTCGAATGTATGAATCCCGCCGAAGCGGTGCCGGATGAATACAACGCCGTCAAAGCTCTTATCTTTGAACGTCTCGAATACGTCGCGGAAACCGGAAAATTTGAACAGACCGGCGAGATGCATGAGTTTCCGGCCCACACGGTTTGTGTTGCCGCCGGAACATCGCCAAACGTTATTTACGAAAAGGAAAAACCCGGAACGTTCAAGATGGACGAATGGCGGCAATTTTTCCAGCCATTCAAGGTTGAGCGGAACGGTGACGGCAATCTGCACGTTGTCGAATCTCCAAAGGGCGAGGCGGGATTTTTTACTTCCTACGAACACGAAGGCAAATTCATCAGCTATTACGGCGACAATCACCCGACCTACGCCGGAAACGTCGTCAAAGCTATGGCGTCGGCCAAACATGGTTACGAAAAGGTCGTTGAGATCTTTGCCGATGATCTCGCGGCTCGCGGCGAATTGCCCCAATCGGAAAAAGATGTGATCTTTGACCGGCTCGAAGCAACGCTCGACGAACAACTGCGAGCCTACGTCGTCAAGGTCGAACGCCTGACGCCGACGATCGTTGACGTTATCGTCAAAGCTCCGCTTCAGGCCAGAAAGTTTGAGCCCGGGCAGTTTTACCGCCTGCAAAATTTTGAATCATCGGCACCGGTCGTTGACGGCACGCGTCTGATGATGGAAGGCCTGGCTCTGACCGGTGCATGGGTTGATGAGGAAAAAGGCCTGCTATCGATGATCGTTCTCGAAATGGGAACGTCGTCGCGGCTTTGCCAGCTACTCAGGGAAGGCGAGGAAGTTCTGGTAATGGGCCCGACCGGAACACCGACCGAGATCACCGAGAACGAGACCGTACTGTTAGCCGGCGGCGGCTTGGGCAACGCCGTTCTGTTCTCGATCGCCAAGGCACTGCGCGAGAAAAATAACAAGGTTATTTATTTTGCCGGGTATAAAAATGGCGATGATCTATTCAAACGAGAGGAAATTGAGAACGCGACTGATCAGATCATCTGGGCAACCGATTTTGGCGATTTTATTCTGCCGCAGCGGCCGCAGGACGCCCATTTTCGCGGCAATATCGTCCAGGCCATGATCGCCTATGCCGAAGGCCGTCTCGGAGATCAAACCGTTGATTTGCAGAACCTCGACCGGATCATAGCGATCGGTTCGGATCGCATGATGAACGGCGTTCGCGAGGCCAGGCACACCACGCTAAAGCCGTATCTCAACGAAAACCACACCGCGATCGGCTCGATCAACTCGCCCATGCAGTGCATGATGAAAGAGGTCTGCGCCCAATGCCTCCAACGCCACGTCAACCCGCACACCGGCGAAGAGTTCTTTGTCTTCTCATGCTTTAATCAGGACCAGCATCTGGATTTTGTTGATTTCAAAAATCTCAACGAACGTCTGCGTGCCAACAGCATTCAGGAAAAGCTGACAAATTTGTGGCTTGATCGAACCTTCGGACGCGAAGAGTTTAAGGCTCTTTACGGTCAGGGCGTTTAGGATTTTTCGACGCGTTGAACGACATTTATTGTTTCGAGAGCCTTTAAATATTCA
>JBGTCS010000290.1:0-40379 GCA_041748715.1 Pyrinomonadaceae bacterium
ATTCAAATGTGCGGTGTGCCGCCGACGACCTACCGTGCCCCGGTTTTGAAGTACAGTAAGGGAGCGATCGCATGAGCATAAACTTTTCGGCATTTGAGATCGGACGCCGTGCGCTGAATGCGAGTCAACTGGGAATCAATATTGCCGGTCAGAATATTGCGAACGTAAACACGCCCGGTTACTCGCGGCGGCGTGTCCAGCTTGTCGAGGCTGCTCAGACAAATATTCACGGTTATTCGATCGGCTCGGGAGTTTCGATTGCGGGGGTACAGACTTTTCGTGATCTTTTTATTCAGTCCCGAATTCAGTCAGAAACCGGTATCGCCGGACGTCTGACGGCCCAGCGGGATTCCCTCGCACCGGTCGAAACCGCACTACAGGGCAGTCCGAACGGCGGATTGCAGAATGCACTGAACAGTTTTTTTGGTGCGTTTCGCGACCTGGAAGCAAATCCCAATTCGACACCGTTTCGTTCGCTGACCGCTCAAAAAGGCGCGAATTTGGCCAATGCATTTCAAACTACGCGGACACGACTTGACGAGATTCGCCGCAGTGCCGACGCTCAGGTTCGTTCGACAGTTGATCAAGTTAATACTCTGTCGGTTCGTGTTGCGGATCTCAACGATAAGATCCGAGCCGCCGAGGCAAGCGGTGGCGAAGCGTCGTCGCTTCGCGACCAACGTACGGAAATTGTAAATAAGCTTGCTGAATTATCCGGTGCCCGGTCGACCGATAATAGTGACGGCACAGTAACCCTGACCATCGGCGAAGGCCGTCCGATCGTGGCAGGTGATAAAGCCTTTGCGCTTGAGGTCAGTTCCACGCCACCGATTGGTTTGGCAACCGTAACTATCGACGGTCAAGCTGCGGTTTTTAACGAAGGTGCGATCTCCGGCTTTCAAAACGCCGTTTCGCACATTTCCGCACAGATTGACTCTCTGGACGGTCTCGCCGCATCCGTTGTCGAACGCGTGAATTCCCTTCACGCCGGCGGGACAGATCAAAACGGCAGTCCGGGTACCAATTTCTTTAACAATGCCGTACCGGTAACGGCCGCAAATATTTCGATTAACGCTGCAATAATTGCCGATCCGAGCCTCGTCGTAGCTTCGCCCCTGACGCAACCGGGGCAAACCGGTACAGTCGCGGGCGAAATCGCGAATTTATTGACCGACCGCAATACGACGGTCGGCTCACGCACGGGTTCCTTTGGTTCGATATTTGGCTCAATGATCGCCGACGCTGGTGAAAAAGTAAATTCTGCCGATAACGATCTACAAACTCAAGCCGCAGTATTGGCCCAAGCGACGGCTCAGCGGGATTCGGTTTCCGGGGTTTCGCTGGATGAGGAAGCGATAAATCTACTTCAGTATCAAAAATCATTCGAGGCTGCCGCTCGGTTTATCAAGATCGCTGACGAAATGACTCAGATGATCCTTTCGCTTGCGCAATAACACCTGATTCGATGGTATTACTAAAATGAATTTCCGAGTTTCTGACACTTCAAGCACCTCCAACTCAATTTCGAGGATCAACGCTCAGCGCAGCTTGTTGAGCGTTTTACAGGAACGCATTTCGACCGGCAAGCGAATTAATCGGGCGTCGGATGATCCGGCGGGTGCCGAGGTAGTTCTACGATTACGAACTTCGCAGGCGGAGATCCAGCAGTTTGCACGAAACGCGCAGGCTGCGACCCACAAACTGACCGCTGCCGACGATTCGCTGAATGGCTATGGAAATTTGCTGGACCGTGTCCGGACGCTCGTGGCTCAAGGTTTGAGCGGGACAACAACGCAGGATTCGCGCATTGCTCTCGCCACCGAGATCGAATCGCTTCGCAGCCGTATCCTTGCAGTTGCAAATTCGCGGTCGGACGACGAATATCTCTTTGGCGGAACACGTCAAAACGCCCCTCCTTATGATCCGGTCACAGCGGCCCCTGCCGTGACTCCGACCCAGTCGCAATATATTCAGATAGAGCCGGGTGCAAACGCGTTGGCGGTTGGTGTGACGGCCAACGCCATTTTTGAGGATTCTACATCATCAATATTTACCGATCTGGAAGCGACTGTCACTGCCTTGCGAGGCACCGGCGATACGTTGGCGGACAGGGCGACGCTTTTGAATGCAAACCTGCGCCTCGGGGTCTACTCCGGTCTTGTAAATAATGCCCGTGCCATCGTCGGAGCCAATTCGAATTCCGCCGAGATCACGGCCGAGACGTTGAACAATAACTTCCTCTCGCTCGACGAAAGGGCGTCTGCTCTCGAACTCGCTGATTTCGCCGAAACTGCGATTGCCCTGACCGATGCGCAGCGAGCGCTCGAAGCCTCATTGCAGGTCGCGGCGCGAGGCAAAAAGTCTTTATTCGATTATTTGGGTTAATCCAGAAGTTTATTATACGGGCTTCAGGTTCCCGCGATCACGCTCAGCATTATGCCAGTCATAAATATTAAGGAAAAAGAATATACATATAGTGAAGGGGACGTCATCAGCTTTGCCGAGGGCTTGATCGGATTGCCGGATATGAGACGGGCCGTTCTGATCTCGATGAATGAATTAGAACCATTTCGATGGCTCGCGTCGCTTGAGAGTGAATCAACACGCTTTATCGTAGTCGATCCAAATCTCATTTTCTCGGGTTACGATCCCTTCGACTCCAGCATTAAGAATAGCTCGCCGGTGCAAACGCTGGCGATCGTCAAGGTATCGTCGGACTGGCAAAAGACGACGATCAACTTGCGGGCTCCGATAGTGATAGACCCCGCGACAAATCGAGGATCACAGCAAATTTTGTCGGATAGCCAATATCAATTCGCCGAGGTGCTGCCGCAAAATTAAATCTATGTTGGTTTTATCACGCCGGGTCGGTCAAAAAATTATAATCGGCAACGAGGTAACGATTGAAATCGTCTCGGTCAGCGGCGACGGAGTTAGGATCGGTATATCGGCCCCGTCTGAAACATCGGTCCATCGTTACGAGGTATTTACCGAAATACAGGTCGCAAATAAAGCGGCCGAGCTAATTTCTAATCAGGTCGAGGATGATGTACTCGAAAATCTGGCGGCACATATTCGAACTAAACAAAAATCATGAAGCGTTTTGATTGGACAATTTGGCTTGGTGTCGGTGTGGGGCTGGCGGCGATCATCGGAGGTGCATGGTCCGAGGATTTGAATATTTCATTTCTCTGGCATCCAACGGCCGCTTTGATCGTGGGCGGCGGGACGCTCGGGGCCGTGATTGTGCGGCGCGGTGTCGTCGGCATAACCAGCACGATCAAAGCAGTTTGGCAGCTTCGCCTCAAAAATGAAAAGAGTGAAACTCAACGCATAGAACTGGCCAAACTCGCGTGGCTGTCGCGCACCGCTCAAAAAACGGGTGTAAAGGCTTACGAGAATTATGCCGAGTCGAGTGACGATATTCTTGTTACGCAAGGCTTGATCCTCCTTGCCGATAGGGCCGATAAAGTCCAGCTAAAAGAGATTCTTACCCGGCGCCTGGACGTGGAATATGAAGAAGGCCTCCAGGACTCGGCAACGCTCGAGGCGGCGGGTGGATTTGCCCCGACGTTCGGTATATTGGGTGCGGTCCTTGGCCTTATCAGCGTTCTCAGGGTCCTCGATAAACCCGAAGCTCTGGGTGCTGGCATTGCGACGGCTTTCGTTGCGACTATTTATGGACTTAGTTTGGCGAATTTATTATTTTTTCCGCTTGCCGCGCGGCTTCGGGCCCGGCACGAGGCTCACATGAAACGCCGCGAAGAGCTTGTCTCGGTCATCATGTCGCTGGGGTCCAATGAACCGCCTCTCGCAATCATAAATCAATTCAATTTACCTAAGTGAGAAACCGAACCAGACAAAACATCCTCGATATCGAAGGTCACAGCCGGGATCGCTGGCTAATATCCTACGCCGATCTGGTCACGCTGTTGCTGGCACTGTTCATTGTTTTATATGCCGCCAGCGACAACGAACGGGCGAGACGGATCGCGGAGAGTTTTTCCGTTCAGAATATGGGCGGCCAGGGTGTTTTGCCGGGAAGCACGTCCGAGACCGACGACCGGGCCCGGTTTGAACATCGGCTGTTGGCCGACCCTGTTCTTATCCAAAAAACCAAGATGCGGCAGACGGCCGTTGGTTTGACCGTCTCTTTGTCTGAGGCTGGATTTTTTGCCCCGGGGGACGCTGCTATTAATCAGGACTCCGCCGACGTTATTAATACGATTGCCAATTCGCTAAAGGACACTACGGCAATGATCCGGATCGAAGGGCACACGGATTCGACACCAATATCAAATGTCCGCTTCCCGTCTAACTGGGAACTTTCGACCGCTCGTTCGTCGTCGGTGCTGGCGAGACTGATCGAACGCGGAATTGCTCCGGATCGACTGTCAGCCGCTGGATACGCAGGATTTCAACCAATAGCGGATAATTCGCTGCCCGATGGGCGGGCACAGAATCGTCGCGTCGACATCGTTATTCTCGACCGCTAATTTTTTGAACAATGTTTTGAAAGGCCCTAAAGTTTTCAAATCTGGTACCGATAAGCCTATTACGAATCGCATAAGGCGGTTCAATTCTAAAAAAAACGACCAATGCACGGAAGCGGCGGTCAACAAATGTTCACGGAGGAACAAACAAAATGGCTAATTTTTCACTGGTAAATAACACATCAGCAAGTGCGGCACAGTCCCGGCTTGCAAGCACCAACAACAGTCTTAACCAAGCGATCCAACGGTTATCGTCGGGACTTCGCATCAATAAAGCAGGCGATGACGCCGCTGGTTTGGCAGTTGCTAACTCATTCAGAAGCGATGTCAGCGTCCTTTCACAGGGCGTTCGTAACGCGAATGACGGTATTTCGACACTTCAGATCGTCGATGGCGGTTTGAATACGATCTCGACCCTGTTGGATCGTGCCTCGTCACTGGCAGCCCAGTCTGCTTCGGGTACCTTCACGGGCAACCGTGCAACCTTGTCAGCTGAATTGACAAGTGTAATCTCGGAAATCGATCGTCAGGCTCAGAATATCGGGCTGGCTACCGCGGATACAAGCGCGACCCCTGACCTCGCTATTTCGCGATTTGCAAAGCAGATCACTGTGTATGTCGGTGGCGGAGCGTCCGCAGCCTCGACCGGTAATGCTGTCACCGTTGACCTTTCCACGAGCGTCGCGGATAGCACAGGTCTCGGTGTTGGCAGTTTGGATATATCGACCGAAGCGAACGCGAAATTGGCAATCGAAACGCTCCGTTCAGCAGTTGGTTCGCTCGGCAGCATCCAGGGAACGGTTGGATCAGGCCAAAACAATCTTTCACAGGCGATCGATCTGGCATCGACTCAGATCACCAATTACCTGGCAGCAGAATCGTCGATCCGTGATGCAGACATCGCGGTGGAAGCTTCGAATCTTGCTCGGCTGAGTACCTTGCAGCAAGCTGGTGTTGCAGCTTTAGCACAGGCCAACTCGTCGAGCCAGTCACTTCTTTCATTACTTCGTTAAATTTTCCGGGAATGAGTTTCCCAGGTTATTCCCGGATTTTTAATTGAGAGAAAGAACTGTTCGAATCCGTAGGCGAAGTTGCAATAGCACCTTCGCCTATGGGCATTTTCAAAATGTTAGGGAGGTATGGGAATGCAAAAAACAACGAACGATACATTTCTCGCGAACCAGGTTCCGTTACAGCAATTGGTAGGCATCAGGCAAAAGGAGCGAAAAACACTGCCTCAAAGCCCGGAGGAACATAAAGACTCTGATGTGATCCGGTTAGAAAAAATCAGATCCATTTTGGCGGAAGTCCATATTTCATTAAAATTCAGTAGGGATTCGACCACGAATTCGTTGGTCGTTCAAGTAGTGGACGAAAAAACCGGGGAAGCTATCCGTCAGTTTCCCAGCGAAGTTTCACTCAAGCTTGCCGCCCATTTCGTCAAGCTCCAGGGAAACTTTATCAACCTTTCCGAATAGAATTGACCGAGATTAGCAAGCCCAACCCTGTGTTGGAACTGTGGTGATTTAATATTATGGCAGGCAGCGTAACTTTTAGCGGAATAGGCAGCGGTATAGACTTTAACGTCGTTCGCGACGCCATCATCAGCCAACGGCAGCGCCCCATTACGCAATTGCAATCAAAGGTCAGCTCGTTCAATGGTCGAATCAGCGCGCTAAAAGAGTTCAACGTATCTCTTGCAGCCTTGACCACCGCCACAAATAACCTGACGCAACGCGATCTGGGCGCTGCACGTAGTGCCCAATCAGCCGATGCGGGAATCCTCACGGCCGCCGCCGCCAATTCCGCAAGCCTTGGCTCATTTAGTGTTAATGTGACGCGGCTTGCAACTACTCTCGCCGAAGCGTCACGATCCTATTCGGCCCCCTCTGAACAGGTTTTGGCAGCCGGAGCCGTTGAGGCCACATTCGAATTAAGAAAAGGTGGATCGTCGTCCGGTGTGGCGATCACGATCGATTCTTCAAATGATACCCTGAGCGGGCTTCGAGATGCGATCAACGCAGCAAAGGCCGGCGTGACCGCCAGTATCGTAGATGTTAACGGCGACGGAACCGGCCACCAACTGGTTCTGAACTCGACCGATCCCGGTGCTTCCGGACGTGTCGAACTGATAGAAACATCATCAACCGGAACTCTCGCCGACCTTGATATCAGAGCGCTCAACCCGTCCGATCGAAATTATGCGAATCTGGATGCCGCCCTCACGGTTAACGGTTTGGCGATCACGCGTTCTTCGAATTCATTTTCGGATGCGGTCGCCGGAGTCACTTTTAACTTGAAAGGCGTTGGATCGACTCAGGTATCCGTTACCGAATCGACCGAGATCGAAACTAAAATAAACGAATTTATCACCGCATACAACGCAGTTCAGGCATTTATATCAGGCCAATATACAAAAGATTCGTCTGACCGTCCGACCGGTATATTGGCCGGAGATTCGACACTTCGGTCGATCCAGCAACAGCTCCGGGCTGCCGCAAACATAACTTCCGAAACAAATGGCGGACCACTGAAATCATTGGCAGAGATCGGTGTTACGAGTGACAAAAGCGGCAACCTCTCGTTTGACGCAGCGTTTTTCAACGAAAAATTTCGCGACGCCCCAGACGACGTCAAAGCTCTGCTATACGGCAAAACCTCCGGAGATCAAGGTATCTTTCATCAATTCAACACCGTCTCAAAAGGTTTGAGCGACGACATCTCGGGCACGGTTCAAACGGCAATCAACGGATACCAATCATCGGTTAAAAGCATGAACTCAAAGATATCAAACCGATTAGAAGCTCTCGAACGTCTACGGACTTCCCTTTCCCGCCAATTCGCCGCTGCCGATTCTGCTATTGGGCAACTCAACGGCCAGGGAACGGCCCTGAACAATATTCTCAAATCGCTTCAAAATACAAGAAATTAAGGTCAATTATCAAAAAAATCTCGACCGCTTTACTCAAGATTCCTGACGAACCGCCGATATGGTTTATGTATCTGGAGAGTAAATAACCTCAATGTACCTACAACCAAAAGCAATGGCCAGTTATGGCCGAATAGCAAACACCGAATCAGACCCGATCAGGCAGATTATCATGCTCTATGACGGAGCTATAAAGTTTGTGTTTCTCTCAGCGTCGGATATCGAGACGAACGATTTGGTCGCAAAAGGCGAACATTCAAATCGGGCACTCGACATAATCAACTATTTGCAGGGCATTTTGAATTTTGAAAAAGGTGGTGACGTTTCACGAGATCTTGATAATCTATATCGAAACGCAACATCAATAATTTTACGGGCAAGTGCTACTCTTGACGCCAGTCTAATGAGACGCGCGGCACTTATTCTTTCAAACGTTAAAGAAGCATGGGAAATCAATGCCCGAAACGCGTCGGGCAAGTCGGTCTATGAGAGACAGGTTGCGACCGAACCCTCGGGATTTGCTTTGCGCGGCTGATTTTACAAGTATGGCGATATCCGAACCCATAATTAAGAATTCCGATTCATTGATCGAATTGCTCGGGGCTCAATGCGCAGAACTCGAAAATTTGCTCGCCCTTGCTCGCGAAGAAACCATTGCCGCCCAAGAAGGCAGATTTCTTAAGATTTGGGAAATCGTGTCGGAACGGGCGACGATCGGAAAAAAGCTCGAAACATATCAACAACAGATCTCAGAACTGCGCGGACACCTTGAGTCCAAAGGCGAGAATGTCAACAAATACGACATAACGAACCGTGTTATCGAGTTAGCCAATATGACGCTTGTACAAGATCAGCAGACCAGGACACTACTGGCCCAGTCACGCGAAGAGGCGGCCGACGGGTTAAGAAAAATTGGCAAAAACCACGCCAGCACAAACGCGTATTTGCGTGAGAATACCAAGGGCTTGGCTTACAGCCGCAGTTTTTAGCTTTCGACGGCTTCATCCTGACTGTCATCACCGCCTTCGATCTGTAGCCGTTTTATCTTTTCAACCAGCGTTGTTCGCTTCATATTCAGCAGTTTTGCGGCCTGCATCTTATTTCCGCCCGTTTTATCCAGTGTCTGGAGCAGCAAACTTCGCTCCACCTGCGAGACAACATCTGTAAAATCGATGCCTTCATCGGGTATTGCCGTCGGTATCAGATTCCCCACCGACTGTATCTGAAAGAGACTACCTTGATTTCTAATCTCTTCTGGCAAATGCTCGAGCCGCACCTCGGTACTTGCTCCCGAGAATACCGCCGCGCGTTCCATCGCGTTCTGCAATTGGCGGACATTGCCCGGAAAGCTGTAAGAGATCAGCGAATGATAAGCCTCGTCGGCCAGGGTTTTTGCGGGCAATCCGCTGCTCTGGCAAAACCGCTCGAGTAGACCCTGTGACAGCGAAAGTATATCGTCGGGACGTTCCCTCAGGGCCGGCACCCGCAGATGAACGACATTCAATCGGTGATAAAGATCGGCACGAAAACTGCCATCCGCGATCTTGCGTTCCAGATCGGCGCTCGTTGCGGCGACGACACGGACGTCAACCTTTATCGTTTTTGATGATCCCAACCTTTCAAACTCGCTCTCCTGCAAGATCCTGAGCAACTTGGCCTGCAACGCCAGATTCATATCGCCGATCTCATCCATAAACAGCGTGCCGCCGTCGGCCATTTCAAAGCGTCCCTTGCGATCGGTCTGGGCGCCGGTAAATGCGCCTTTGACATGTCCGAATAACTCATCTTCGAGAAGTTGTTCGGGTATAGCGGCGCAATTCATTGCGATAAAATCGTTTTTGTCACGCGGACTTGTGTGATGAATCGCTTTGGCGATCAACTCTTTGCCGGTGCCGGTCTCACCTGTGATAAGCACATTGATCTTATACGGAGCGATTATGTGAACCTGTTCCAGGACATTCAGCATTACGACCGATTTTGCAATGATCGGGGAATTTGAAATATTCTGGCTCGTCTCGGGCACGACCGGAGCGGTTAGAGCTTCGACAGCCACCTTGACCGCGCTGATCAGATCGTTGAGAGCGATCGGCTTACATAGGAAATCCGACGCACCGAGTTTCATCGCCTGAACGGCCATATCTATAGACCCGTAACCCGTCATGACCATCAAATAGGTTTTGGGATTGTGCTTTTGACAGACCGGCAATAGCTCGAGCCCGCTTATTCCCGGCAGGTTCACATCGGTCAAGAGAATATCAAAACTTTCTTTCTCGATCAGGGTTACCGCTGCTTCGCCGGAGCTCGCACTGTGTAGTTGGTAACCCTCGAGGCTTAGAACTTCAAGCAGAAGAGTCCGAAGGCGCGTATCATCTTCGACCACTAGAATTTTAGCTTTCATAAATTGACCATTCCGAGACCCGACGCAATTACGCATCCGGATCGGTATTTGAGTGCCGCTAATATTAGATTAAATCTTCGATAGCAGGCGTTGATCGCATATGGCAACCTATTATATATGCCTTATCGAGTCAAGGTGTCAACAAAATGACATTTTTTTACGATTCGCTGACACACTTTCACATAATCTCGCCCGATTACATTGCTAAGTCACTGTGTTTATGCGCTTTGGCAACGAGGCACATCTCTTGCAAATAGTGGAGCCGAGGTTTGTGTAAATGGATTTCTCAAAAACCGACAGCGTTACTAGCCTGTTGCAGAATTTTCTGGATGTCCAATCAAAGCGGACTCAGGTCGTAGCTGAGAATATTGCGAATGCCGATACGCCCGGCTATGTAGCAAAGAAAGTCGAATTTGATGACTTCCTTCGCGAAGCTGCAAATCAGAGTGCTCTGCCCGCTTCCAAGCAAAATCGCGAACTAACCAATCAGATGCGTGTTGTTGATCAGGAAGTAACGACAATGGGTATGGACGGCAACACGGTTGACGCCGGCCGCGAAATGGCGGAATTGGCCCAAACCGGAACCAACTTTAATTTCGGAGCAAAAATGCTCCAGTCACGCCTTCGGCTTTTGCGAACGGCCATCCGGGAAGGCAAGTAACCCGGTCTCCACAGACTCGATATGTCTCTATTTACTATCTTCAAAATTTCATCGCAGGGCATGACATCGCAGCGCGAACGGCTGGAAGCGGCGTCTGCCAATCTTGCAAACGCAAATTCGACCCGCACCGCTTCGGGTCAGCCATATCAGCGGCGTGATGTTGTCCTGACGTCTCAGGATCTGGCCGAGGAATGGCAGGCAAATACGAGCGGCAGCTCACCAATCGACCGATCAGCCGCTCCGCCGCAGGGGGTCAAATCAGAAGTTGTCGTCTCAAACCGAAACCAGTTCGTGCTGCAGTATCAACCCGGACACCCGGACGCTGATGCCAGCGGGTATGTCAGATTGCCGGATGTCGATCCGCTTGAGGAAACAGTAAATATGATGTCGGCGGCCCGCTCGTTCGAGGCAAACGCGACCGTTTTTAACGTGGCCAAAGAGCTTGCCCGCGTCAGCTTAAATCTTGGCGACGCCTAATTAAACCAAAATGGCAATAGGAAATATAAATAATTTCTCGCCGGCTCTGACCGGCGTCGAGCTGCCGACCGGCAGCATCAGCACGTCAGGAGAAGGCTTTGGCTCGCTGATAAAAGATGCGGTGGAATCGATCGATAAATCTCAAAAAAATGCCGATAACGAAATCTCGAAGGCAGTGACCGGCGATTCGCCGGACATGCATAACACGATCATCGCCCTCCAGACTGCAGATCTGAAATTCCAGCTCGGGCTCCAGGTTCGGAACAAGCTGATAGGAGCTTTCGAGGAAATCATGAGGATGCCGGTTTAGGCAATTTGCTGCGACGGACGACCCTTATCCGTAAATGGTTTCCAAGTATACATACAGATATTAGTCCTACTTTCAAAACATGGCTTCCGCCTTTGAACAACTTAAAGAGATATGGAATCGCCTGCCAATGTCGGGCCGCATCGCCACTGGCGGCGCAACGCTTGGCACCATTGCATTGATCGGTGCGCTTGTCTATTACGGCTCTCAGCCCAATTACGGCGTTCTGTTTTCGGACCTCAAACCCGGTGACGCACAATCGATCGTCGAAAAACTGAAAGGCTCGAACGTTCCATACACGCTGGCCAATAACGGAACCACGATCCAGGTACCAAACGACAGGATACCGGAACTTCGACTTCAAATGGCGGGCGAAGGCGCTCTGTCGGGCGGCCATGTCGGCTTCGATCTGTTTGACCGGACAAATTTTGGAGCTACTGATTTTGCCCAACAGGTAAACTTTCGACGGGCGATCGAAGGCGAATTGTCCAAAACCCTCGAAGGCCTGGATGAGGTCGAGACAGCTCGAGTCCATATCACGCCAAAAAAGGAGTCTGTTTTCAGTGAAAAGGAAGAAGGTGCCAAGGCATCGATCGTCCTTCGGGTGAGGCAAAACAAAGAGCTCTCGAGCGATCGCACCAACGCGATCGTCAGCCTTGTGTCGAGCTCGGTCGAAGGACTCGACTCGTCGGGCGTCTCGGTGATGGACACTTTTGGTCGACAGCTTGCGGCGGCCAATCAGAAAGGGAACAGCGGCGGAAGCAGCGATGCCGGAGCGTTCAGGGTCCAACTCGAAGCCAAGCAGAAATTTGAAATTGAAAATTCCGCTCGAATAATCGCTCTTTTGGAACCCGTTGTCGGCCAGGATCGGGTTAGGGCAACCGTTGCCGCCGACATTGATTTTAGCCAGATCGAGCAAAGCGAAGAAAAATACGACCCCCAATCGCAGGTGGTTCGCTCGCAGCAAACTGCAGCCGAGGCCCGCAGTTTTCCGGGTTCACAGACGAATAATGTCGCCGGATCGCGTGCAAACAATCCTACGGCTCCAGTACCCGCGGTCACGCCGGCACCAGTCGCTCCGGCCCCAGGCCCCAGCGATCAACGAAATAACGCTACGGTTAACTACGAAATCGACAAAGTTGTCAAAAAAACGATCGGGGCAGGCGGCCGTGTCAATCGAATGACCGTGTCCGTTGTGATCGATCACAAGACGGTCGACGGTGTTGAGGTCGCCCGTACCTCCGGCGAGATATCACAGATCCAGGAATTAGTCGCCGCCGCTATTGGCATTGATCCAAACCGCGGCGATTCGGTGGTGGTTCAGACGATGCCTTTCAGCAAACCGCAGCTCGATCAACCGTCCGCGACATCGTTCATGGAGGGCAACAAACAGCTTATTTCAACGCTTACAAAATACGGGGCTTTGGTTTTTATCGCGATCCTATTATTGGCGTTCGTTATCCGCCCCGCCCACAAGGCGCTCAAAGCGGCCGCAGTTGCTAGGAACAATGAGCAAAAGCTCCTATCCGCCGGGCTTGCTGATGGGGATCGACGAAATTTAGATCTGGCTAGACAACTTGACGGCGAGTCAATGCCCAACCTGACCCCAATGATGACTGTCTCAGAGCTAGAAGCTCAGATGAATAATGAATATTCCACGATTCCGAACCCCAGGTCCGAACGCGTTGAAAGTATAAGAAAGCAGATCGCCAGCCAAACAATGAATGATACTGACACGGTCGTCAGTACGATGCGTGGCTGGCTGAGAGAGGGCTCTTAAGGTCACGATTTTTTTACCAATAGATATATGTCCGCAGCATCAGCAGAAGAAATACCAGAAACTCTAGAAGATCAGGCTCCCCCACCCGATCGGGAAGTCACGATGGCTCTCTCCGTCCGGACGCCCGAGACCGCGTCAGGCGCCAGAAAGGCAGCGATCCTCTGTCTTTCACTTGGTGAGGAAGCGGCAACAGCACTCTTTAAACAGCTAGACGAAGAAGAAGTTCAAATGCTTTCTAGGGAATTAGCGATGCTGCCGAATGTTAAATCCCAGATTTCCGATGGCGTGATCGAAGAATTTCATCAGCTCTTGACCGCTCGAAGCTATGTAACCACGGGTGGCGTCGACTATGCCAAACGACTGTTGGCAAACAGTTTTGGTACAGAGGACGCCAAGCGGCTCACGGACAAGGTCATGCACGCAATTGAATCGCCGGCAAGTTTTGAGTTGCTACAAAAAACAGATCCCCAGCAGATCGCCAAGCTTTTTCAGTCCGAACATGTTCAGACGATCGCCGTCGTTCTCGCGCATCTCGACGCGGAGACCGCGTCGATCGTCCTTCAGCAGCTCCCCGAGGCACAACGAAGCGATATTATTCTGCGGCTCGCCAGCCTGCAGACCGTGTCTCAGGATGTCGTAAAACGTATTGCGAATATTCTCAATCAAAAATTATCCGCCGTCAGTGGGGCAACGCGGACAAGTGTCGGTGGAGTTCGAGCGGTTGCCGATATTTGTAATCGGCTCGACCGGGAAACGATGCGTTTGATGCTCGAAGGAATCGAGACCGGAAACCCTGTGCTGTCGCTCGAAATACGCAGCCTGATGGTCACATTCGAGGATATTCTCCTCATCGACGATCCGGGCATTCGAGAGATCATGCAGCGAGTCGATAAAAAGATACTTGCCCTTGCACTGAAAGGCACGATGCCCGAGCTCCAGGACCGATTTTACTCGAATATGTCGAGTCGAGCGGTGGAGATGATGAAAGAAGAGATGGATTTCATGGGCCAGGTCAAGCTCAAAGAAGTAACCGCCGCCCAGCGCGAAGTTGTCGAGGTGTTGCGGCTGCTCGACGAGCAGGGAATCGTAAGTTTATCAGGAGCGGGCGATTCGGACGAATATGTTAGCTAAAGTATTAAAAAATCCTAAAGTTGCTGATTTTAGGCCGTTTCTTGTGCCGGAAATGGGCAATGAGCAGCCTGCCTCAAAGGTTGTGAGTTCCTTTGTTGTTCCGTCGATGACAGAACTGCGAAATGACTTTGTCGATGCCGAGCATGAACCGATAGAGGATTGGGACACCGACGCGTTGCTTAATCATGCTCGGGACGAAGCCGACCGGATCATAGCTCAGGCCGAGGAACATGCGGCGATAATTCAACAGGTAGCAGCCGATAAGGCTGCTTTTGATGCGACCGCAGATATGGCGAGCGAAGCTAATGGTCAGTTGACGGAGCTTCGTTTGCAGTTAACCCAAACGATTGATTCGGTCTCGGCCCTTTCAGTTGAAATAAAGGCCCGGGCAGAGACCGAACTAGTCGAGCTCGCCTTACAGATCGCACGAAGGATCGTCGGCCGTGAGGTCACCATCGATCGCGAGATCGCGTTAACGCTTGTAAAGGTTTCGCTTGCCAAGCTTCATAACCGTTCGGTAGCTGAGGTGCACCTCAATCCCGAGGACTTTGCCTTTGTAAACGCACATCGGGAAAAGCTCGATTACCGCGGCTCTCTCGACCTGGTCGAGGACCGCTCAATATCACCGGGTGGTTGTCTGATCCATACCGAAACGGGCGACATTGATGGCCGAATCGAATCGCAATTTGATGAGATATCGCACGGACTTTTCATTTGATCAAACAAAATGCTTGCAGCCTATTCGCAAAAATTAGAGAGCATTGATCCGATCCGATCCATCGGTCGCGTGACACGTTCGGTCGGCTTGATAATCGAATCTCAGGGTCCTACGGTTTCGGTCGGGGATCTTTGCTATCTGCCGACGGCCAACGGTGATCGGACAACGATGCTTGAGGCAGTCGGGTTTCGCGACAACAACGTTTTGCTGATGCCGCTCGGACAGATGCCGCCGGTGCGGGTTGGCGATTCGATAGTGGCGGCCGGCGTCAGCAGCGAGATCGGCGTCGGCACCCAATTATTGGGCCGGACGATCGACGCCCTCGGCAATCCGCTTGACGGTCTGGGCGAGATTGAGACAGATATCTCGTATCCGCTGCATCGGAGTACGACAAATCCATTGACTAGGGCAAATATCGACATGCCTCTCGAAACGGGCGTCCGCGTTATCGACGGAATGCTGACCGTTGGTGATGGCCAGCGGATAGGCATCTTCGGCGGTTCAGGCGTCGGCAAATCCACGTTGCTGGGAATGATGGCTAAACGATCGGCTGCTGACGTCAATGTGATCGCACTGATCGGCGAACGCGGACGCGAGGTGCGCGAATTTATCGAAAACGAACTCGGCGAAGAAGGAATGAAACGCAGCGTTCTGATCGTCTCGACCTCGGACGACTCGGCACTGGTCCGGATACGTGCCGCTCTGGCCGCTTCGTCAATCGCCGAATATTTCAAAGATTGCGGTTCCAAGGTCCTTTTGATCATGGATTCCGTAACCAGATTTTGTATGGCCCAGCGCGAGATCGGACTTGCTGCGGGCGAGCCGCCGTCGTCTAAGGGCTACACGCCGTCTGTGTTCGCGCTCTTGCCGAGGATCCTGGAACGCGCGGGCAAATTTGATAACGGCGGATCCATTACCGGCTTTTACACAATTTTGGTTGAGGGCGACGATATGAATGAACCTATCGCAGATGCGGTGCGGTCGATCCTTGACGGGCATATCGTTCTTTCGCGACAGCTCGCTGCCCAGAATCATTATCCATGTATCGATGTTTTAAATTCGGCATCGCGCCTGTTCTCTGTGGTGGCATCCGACGCACACCGCCTTCAGGCCGGAAAAATTCGGGAACTCATGGCAGCTTACGAAAAGGCCGAAGATCTTATCAATATCGGGGCCTATCAGATGGGCAGCAACCGCAATATCGACCTCGCCATCGCCCGTCATGACGAGATCATTTCATTTCTTAAACAGGAACGCGGCGAAGAGGCCCATATTCTCGACACAATCGACCGGCTCACGCAGATCCAAACAATATGAAAAAGTTCAAATTTACATTGCAGACCGTTCATAATGTCCGCGAGATCCGTCAAGAAAAGGAAAGCATTATCCTCAGCGAACTCCGGGCCGAGGCCGAACTCGCCGCATCACGGGTCGCCGAGATCAAATCGCAACGCGCTGAGGCCGTCGACAATTACACGCTGCGTCTGAATTCCGGCGAGCCGTTGAACACGATGGAGATGGAACTCGTGTCCAACCATTTTTCGTCACTCAATTGCCTTCAAAAAGATGCTGAAAGGATTCTCGAAGAAAAGAATCAGGCTTGCCGTAAACAGATGGAGCTGCTCAGTGATGCGATGAAAGAAGTCAAAATAACCGATCGCCTGCGCGAAACGCAGAAGTTGAGACACGACCTCGAGTATTCGCGGCAGGAACAGAACAATATTGACGAGATCGTCTCTGCCAATTATGCGCGGCAAATAATTCAACCAAAATGATCAAAACCATATCATTTGCCAATTTAGACGGCTTGAATAAACAAAAGAAAGTGAATCTGGATTCCGATCCTGAACCCACCGACTTCGCCGCAGTTTTTGGCATGCCCTTATTTGATGTTCCTGCCCCGTTACCGGGGAAGAACGTTTCAAATCTCGACCTTACTCCGAGCACGCCATTTGTGAATGAACAGTCGGATCTGTCGGCAAACATCTTGGAACCAAACTTTCAGACGACAATCTTGTCCGCCACGAATACCGTCAGCACAGACGGGTCATCTCTTATACCGTCGGAGCCGAACCCGTCACTTTCGACCATTGAAATACCGGCTGCAAAGCCACTTACCGACACTAGCACAGACATTCTGACGTCCGCGAAGGGCCAAACATCGGCGAATCATAACCTCGCTTCACTTAATAAAAATGGCACTGACAACTTAATGTCTCAATTTCCTGGCGCCCAAAACACGTTCGTCGAACCGAAGTGGGAAAAAAGCGACATAAAGCTAGTTCACGCGGAAACCAATGATGTATCAAAAAGCTCGATGGGCGTCCAAACTAAAAATTTGAAAGAAGATCCTATTAATATAGGCGTCCGACCCGACCTCAGAACTTTGCCGCCCGAGATCAACTCGGGATTAGTATCGGTTGCCGCACTGCAAACGACGGATGGCGAGAACCTTCTCAAATTTCGTCCGGCGCGCTTCGATGCAATTATCTCCGCTGGTGGAAACTCACCTCTATTCGGCGAGGTTTCAAAGATCATAAAAGCCGACGATTCCTTAAAGATTAGGAAGGAGTCGAAGCACTCCATACCGCCTGATCTGATCCGTGAATCGTCTGAAACTGAAGTTTTAGATCTAGTTTCGGAGCCCGAAAAAGTAGATTTCCAGGTTCTGGTTCACCCAGATCCGATCGATATTGACGATCGGCCTGACGAAACGCCGGTCTTTAGCATTCAGAACTCAAATTCCCGCACCGAAAGATCCGACATGCCGATGCCGGCTGGCCGCGGTTTGCCACCACCCGTGCTGGAACAGTTAGAACCGCGAATCTTGGAATTGGCCGCAGCAACTCGCTTGGGAAATGGCAAGCGGACGGTAAAGCTGAGACTGAACCCTCAGAATCTGGGTTCGGTCGAGGTCACACTTGAAAAAAACTCGACTGGGCGAATCGATGCCCATTTTCGAACAGAAACTCGGGACGCTCATCAAATTTTGGGCGAAAGTCTGACAAACTTGCGACACTCGTTAGAGAACGCAGGCTGGAGCGTTGGCGAGTTGGAGATTTCTTACAATTCATCCTCGTCCAGTGGCAATCAACAACGCGAGGCACCTTTGCAAAGATTTGGTAATACCGAAAAACATGCCGCCGAGACCATAGTTCCCGACGGACATTTAGCAACAGAGGGCGAGAATAAAGATCGCCTGGTCAATCTGCGGGCATAACCGCGAAAAAGGAGAAATATGATCACAAATGAAATTTCAGCCGTAAATACAAATGTCTCGACGCTAACCAGCAGTCGAACGAACAACAATAGCGGCTCAGAACGCGATATGTTTATGACCCTGCTGGTTGCTCAGTTAAAAAACCAAGATCCGCTCGAACCGCAGGACGGAACGGCTTTTGTAGCTCAATTGGCTCAGTTCAATTCACTCGACCAACTGGTCGGCATTCGCAGTTCGATCGAGCAGCTCAATCGGCTTTTGCAGGAAAATCAGCAGCTTCCGACAATATAAGAACACAGACCAAAGTTAAGAATTAAGGAGAATTAACAAAATGAGTTTTTCATTCAACGCAGCACTTTCTGGTTTAAACGCCAACAGTAATGCCCTAAACGTCGTCGGTAACAATATCGCGAATGCCAACACGGTCGGCTTTCGCAGCAGTTCGATAACTTTCATGGACGTATTTGCAAACCGATACGGAGCCCGCATGAATGGAGCAGGTAATTCGCTGCAGGTTGGCGGAGGCGTACAAACGGGTGCCATCCACACTAATTTCGGACAGGGCGGCCTGAGCGAATCCGGTTCGCCTCTGCATTCGGCGATCCAGGGGAATGGGTTTTTTGTGGTCAAGAACGCCGACGGGTCAACCGGTTATACACGAGCCGGAGACTTTTCGGTCAACAACCGCGGATTTTTGCTTTCGTCCAGCGGAGGCAGCGTGCAGGGTTATCAGGCACAAGGTGGCGTCATACCAAATGGAACAGCCCTAACAGCACTGCAGATCCCGATCGGCCAAACTCTCGCACCACGTGTAACTGCCGAAGGCACCTTTAGAATGAATCTTAATTCGAGTGCGGCAACCGATTCTGAATTTCATGCCACGATGCAGGTATACGATTCGCTCGGCGAACGGCGAACGCTTGATATGACGTTCAAGCGTTTGGAAGACGGTTCGTTTGAGATGACGGCAAAGCTGGATGGCAAACCGGCGGAAGTAGATGCGGATGGTGGCGGCCCCTCGTCTTCCCCAGTCACATTTACCTTCGATTCAGACGGCGTCATGACGGCTCCGACAACTTCTTTGTCGATTGTGCCGGATCAGGCGGAATTAGGCCTGGCGGTCTTACCATCAATCGCGATTAGTCTCCAAAAGACTAATACAGATGGTACGCCTGGCGAGTTTAATATCACCAGCTTTGCGTCCGCGTCCGCTGTTTCGGCAACCGAACAGGATGGTTATTCAGCAGGCCAGTTAAATGGAGCTGCCGTTGATCCGATGGGCAATATTCTTGGCATCTTCTCAAACGGCCAATCACGTATTGTGGGTCAGTTTGCCTTAGCGACATTTAGTTCTGCCGAAGGGCTCGGACGGATCGGTGGAAACATGTTTGGCGAAACGACGGCGTCTGGCCAGGCCACGATCGGAGCTCCGGGTTCGGGTGGCCGAGGCGAGATCGTCGGTGGATATGTCGAAAGCAGCAATGTAAATATCACAAATGAATTTGTCGACCTGATCGAAGCACAGCGAGGTTTCCAGGCAAATTCCCGCGTTATCACCACGCTTAACAAAACTTTCCAGGATCTGCTGCAAATCGTCTAAAGTTTCTCTCAACTTTTCCGATATGTAGATTGAGCTTAAAGAGGCTCAAACGGGGAACCGCTAATCTAACGATCAGCAAAAACTGCAGGTAGACGTGAATTTTGAAAATCAAAAGGCGAGTCTACCTGCAGTCGGTTTTTACCTCTGCAATCTAAATTCAAGTACTTAATTTTATGCTAATCATTATCGGCATTGTTGTCGTAATGGGCTGTGTTATTGTCGGATTTCTGATGATCAACGGCCCACTCGGGGTATTGTTTCAACCATCGGAATTTGTCGTCATCGGCGGTGCCGTTATTGGGGCCACGATGGCTTCGAACCCGCTGAAATACCAGAAACAGATCCTGACTTCAATGACCGCCGCTCTAAAGGGTTCGCCGTACAACAAAGCCGCATATTCTGAATTGCTCCGAATGCAGTACGATATTTTTGTAAACTCAAAAAAAGGCGGTCTTCTCTCGATCGAAGAAGACGTTAACGAACCGTTCTCATCCTCCATTTTTACAAACTACCCAACGTTTATCGCCAACCATCACGCAGTGGAATTCTTTTGTGATGCCCTAAAAATGCTCGTCAATGGAGCCTGCACGCCCGAGGAGTTAGAAATAATGCTCGAGGCAGAGATGGAGACGCACCACGAGGAGGGGACGATTGTGCCGCAATTGCTACAAAGGGCGTCCGATGCGCTGCCCGGGCTCGGCATTGTTGCGGCCGTTCTAGGCATCGTTGTCACTATGCAGCACTTGGATGGTACACCCGAGGAGTTGGGTCACCATATCGGTGCAGCTTTGGTCGGTACATTCCTGGGGCTTCTATTATCGTATGGATTTCTGGCTCCGATCGCCGCAAATCTTGAGAATTTTTCTCAGGACGAGGGCAAGTATTTTGCGTGCATCAAGTCTGGTGTAGTTGCTTTCTCAAATGGTGCGGCACCATCGACCGCAGTCGAATTTGCCCGCAAAACGATATTCAGTTTTGACCGGCCGGCGACCAGCGAGATCGAACCGCTGTTGAAAGAGATAAAGCCTAGATAATTTGGTAAGTGGATTTGCATAAAGAGTTTTTGAGCAGTCAATGGAAAACAAGCCCGAAGAACTAAAGAAACCCAGACGAAGGGTAAAAAAAGCTAAAGGACATGGCGGGCATCACGGCGGTGCATGGAAGGTGGCATACGCCGATTTTGTAACGGCCATGATGGCCCTCTTTCTGGTTTTGTGGCTGGTTTCGCAGGCAGATACTAAACTCAAACAGTCTATCGCTGCTTATTTTCGTTCACCAGGTGTTTTTGACACGATGGAGGGTGGCATATTATCGCAAGCCCGAAAGGTAAGTAATCAGCCAACGACCCAGACGTCTAAAGACGATGAACAGGCACTATTCAATGTCGCCGCAGAACTGCAGAAAAAATTTGATACGCGGCCCGAATTTTCGCGAAATCGTGGCCAAGTTAAGATCCAAGTCACCGAGGAAGGCCTGCGGATCGAGCTGATCGACGAGGCAGACCGCATCTCATTTCCCTCGGGAAGCGCTGTTCTTGCGCCGGAGGCTCAACATATTTTGGAAGAAATAGCTGCGGCCATTTGTGCGTTGCCGAACAAGATAAATATTGGCGGCCACACCGACAGTAAAATCTTCCCGTCTCAAAACGGCTATACCAATTGGGAACTTTCGGCAGATCGTGCAAATGCGGCGCGGCGCGTTCTCGAGGGCCACTGTGTCAGGCCTGAACAAATTCGACGAATAGTCGGCTTTGCCGACACAGAACCAATGGAACCATCAGATCCGTATTCACCTGCTAACCGGCGTATAAGCATTACGGTTTTAAGGCTAACCGTCAATGACACTAACGCCCCAGTCAGCCCCGCCGTCAATAACCCAATGCCTCAGAGCAATAAAACTCATTCCGTTAAGACGAAGCCTACTGACAAAGAAATGTCCGATTCGCCCGAAATAGATGAAGCTAAAAAGAAACTTCAGAGCCAAGGCTCGGTGGTTGTCGGCGAACCTGATCAAGTCCCTGACCGGCCCAAGATGAACTAGTCAACGTTACCGGGGGTGTCACACCCGTATTTGATCGAGTTACGAAGCGGGACAGGCAGATAGGTCGGGACGATAATAAGGCAATTTTACAATCAGCCGCAGACTTCGACAATTTTTGTCGTCTGCGGCCGAGTTTGTTTAAAGCGTCGGTTCGTTGACACCGAAAGTCAAAAAAAGGTCGGCGTGAAAAGGATTCTGCTCTATAGATCTGGTAAGTCGTGCTATTTAAGGGAAATTTGTTTGGCATACCATTCGCATTTGGATTTCGCGGAGGATCCTCTATGTCTGAAATTGAAAAAGAAAAACCAGGTGCTGCGGGAACTGAAGCGGCACCTGCCAAAAAGAAAGGTAAACTAAAATTCCTAATTGTCTTCGTCGTGTTTGTTTTGCTGGCTGGGGCCGGTGGGGGTGGATTTTATTATTGGCGGAGCATGTCTGTAGCGGCGGCCGAAAAACAAGATAAGAAATCAAGCTCTAAAAAATCGGACAAAGAGGCAGATGGAGAGAACGCTGAATCGAACGACACAAAAGCAACCACATTGCCGAAACCGCTTCAGAACGCTTTGCCGGACGACGAAGACGTTAAAAAAATCATCGAGATTCCACCTTTTATCGTCAATCTTGCAGACACCGAGCAGGCTAGGTATCTTCGTATGACTGTGAGCCTGGGCGTTAATCTCGAAGGCGCAGAAAACGATAAACCAAATCAACTCTTCCTGACGCGGGTCCGCAACGCAATGCTTGCCATTCTATCGGACAAACGGTCCGACGAAATCTTGAACGTCGAAGGTAAAACAAAACTTCGTAAGGAACTGCTCGAGGCGGCAAAGGCAGCTTCCGCCGACCCCGAAGTCAAGGCCATATACATTACCGACTTTATCGTACAGCTCTAAATCTATGAAAAACGAGAACGATAAAATAATCACGTCGTGGGCAAATTTTATGGATCTACCGCTTACGCTTTCGGTCGAATTGGGCCGCACACAGCTAAAGATCAAGGACATCCTGGAACTTGCGCCCGAGAGCATGGTCAAGCTGTCCCGCTCCACCGGCGAAGGCGTTGATATTCGCGCGGACAACAATCCGCTGCTCCGCGGTGAGATTGTGGTGATCGAGGACCGTGCCGGTGTCCGCATCAGCGAGATTCTGCTTGGGGATAATTAATGGGACGATCGTTTTGTAAGCAATCTATCTTTGTCCTGCTGTTGATCGTCATGTTTGGTGCGGTCTGCTTTTCGCAGGCTGAAGACGGCAATACGCAAAGCACCCAGGGAGCCGAAGTTATCGGTGAGAACGACCACTTGCCATTTATGCAGGCCGATCCGGTTGCTCCGGAATCGCAGGAACCGAGTTCCGGCGGGCTGCTGCTAAAAACAATGGGCGCGATGCTCCTTGTCGTCGGACTGATCTTCTTTGGCGCCTGGGGTGCTAAAAAACTAGGGTTTGGCGGATCAAAGTCGAGCAGTTCGCCCGACGACCCTGAGCTGACGGTGTTATCGACTGTCTCGATGGGCAGCGGCAGGACGATTGCTACATTGCAGTTTGGCGATCGGATTTTGCTGGTTGGTTCCACCAATGATTCTTTCACCCTGCTGGCCGAGGATGTAAAAGCAGAGACACCAGCCAGATCGCGGTCGGTCGCCGAATTACTTGCCGAAGAAAATGAATCGTTTGACTCGGCCTTTCAGAACGCACAGTTCAAACTCGGACAATGGGGCGAAAAAGGGTAATGATCGCCATGAAAAGATTTTTATTACCTATTTTCTTTGCCGTGATGATGTGTCTGGCTCATACATCGATCCAGGCGCAGGCAACGCCGCAGCCGTCACCGAATAAACAAGAGCCGACAATAAACCTCACCGAGACCGCTAACAGTTCGACACCGCTGCAGATAGTTGTCCTTTTGACACTTCTCAGCTTTGTTCCGGCGCTGCTGATATCGATGACGTGTTTTACACGTCTCATTGTGGTTTTTCACTTTTTAAGGCAGGCTCTGGGCACCCAGGAGGCGCCCAACAATCAAATTTTGCTTGGCCTCGCACTATTCATAACGCTTTTTGTTATGGGTCCAACGCTAAAACAGGTCTATGACGACGCGTACAAGCCGATGACCGACGGTGATATATCGCAGTCGGAAGCTCTCGAACGAGGTCTGGTTCCGCTCCGGGCCTACATGCTGAAACATACGCGCGAAAAAGATCTGACGCTTTTTCTCCGGCTCTCAAAAAGCCCCAAACCAACTTCTGCAAACGATGTTTCGACGACCGCTTTGATTCCGGCGTTTATGATCTCTGAACTAAAAACCGCGTTTCAGATAGGCTTTGTACTGTTTCTCCCGTTCTTGATCATTGATCTGGCGGTCGCGAGCGTTTTGCTTTCGATGGGAATGATGCAGCTGCCGCCGGTTATCGTTTCTTTGCCCTTTAAAATACTACTTTTTGTAATGGTGGACGGCTGGTATTTGATCGTCACCTCGCTTGTTAAGAGCGTAATGTAAACATTATGAATGACGCTTTAGTTACATCTTTGATCCAAGATGCGCTGACCACACTTTTGTGGATCGTAACACCTATGCTCGGTGTTGCGGTATCGGTTGGCGTCGGCATGAGCCTGATCCAGACATTGACGTCGATCCAGGACCAAACATTTTCGTTCGCCCCACGAGTTATCGCCACATTCTCGGTTTTCCTGATCACATTCCCATGGATCCTGCAGGTTTTGACAACATTCACGGCATCGATTTTTGGCGATCTGACTCTGTACATTCAGTAGAACTCTGGCGACCTGGTAAAACATTTTGGAAACGCTCGAAATTCCACTGCGACCATTTTTGATCTTTCTCGTCGTCCTGGCACGCGTTGGCGGCCTGATGACATTCGCACCGTTTTGGTCAAATCGGGCGGCAACCCCCAAGATCCGGATAATCCTGGCCTTTGTCATGGCGATCGCTTTGACGCCGGTTCTTATGTCGAGGATAGAAACGCCGTCCTCCGAAGTCGGCGATCTGACGTTGATCATAGCCGGTGAGGTAGTGATCGGAATGCTCTTTGGTTTTGTGGGCCGCATCGTGTTTAGCACCTTCGAATTCGCGGCCCATCTGGTTGCGTCGCAGATGGGTTTTTCGCTCGCGGGCACAATAGATCCGTCCACTCAGGCTCAGACGACGGCGTTCGGCACGATTGCCCAGATGCTCGGAATGATGATAATGCTGGCGGCCGATGGACATCACTGGTTTTTGGCAGCCACGGTAAAGAGCTTTTCGACAACCGCTCCCGGTACCTTTTCCTTTTCGGCTGAGCTCCTGGATATTATGATCAGACTCTCCGCCAACTCCCTGATTGTCGGGGTTACACTGGCCGCACCTGCCATTGTTGTTTTAATGTCCGTAGAATTTGCTCTGGAGTTTTTTGGCCGCACGGCCCCACAGTTTCAGGTGTTTATTTTAGGGTTTCCGCTAAAGATCGGTGTCGGTCTGTCCCTGATAGGAGCTTCGCTGTTCTTTATCCCCTCCGCATTTCGGGACGTCCTGAGCGGGATTTATCACGGTCTTGTTCAAGTTCTGAATACGATTTGAAATGTCCAAAGAACGCACCGAGAAAGCCACACCAAAAA
Organism: Pyrinomonadaceae bacterium; assembly: GCA_041748715.1. GTDB lineage: Bacteria > Acidobacteriota > Blastocatellia > Pyrinomonadales > Pyrinomonadaceae > OLB17. The sequence continues at coordinate 25,367 of JBGTCS010000290.1, forward strand.
AACGCGAAGATGCTCGAAAAAAAGGGCAAATCGCACGCGGCCCCGACCTGCCGGCCGCTCTTGCATTCCTCGGCACTCTTGTTGCGCTTAAATTCATCGGTTCCGACCTGTTTACAAAGACCGGCTTGCAAATCCAGGATTCGGCATTAAAGATCGCCGCCTTTAAGCCGCTCACCGAAGCCGACGTTGAGGTAATGCTGCTCGACGGAGGCAAACTGTTTGCGTCGCTCTCAATCCCGGTGATATTGGTTGGATTTGCGGCTGTCCTTGCCGGAAATTTTGTTCAAGGTGGCCTCTCGATGTCCCCCGGGGCGATGAAGCCGAAACTCGAAAAATTTAGCCCAGCAAAAAATGCCAAACGGATCGTAGGGCCGGATGCGGCTGTCAATCTCGGTAAATCGCTCATCAAGTTGGTCGTTATCGCCGCCGTTGCTTATGGCGTATTGTCGCCAGTTATGGAAGATGCCCCGTCGATGATCAATGCACCCTTACCGCAGGTCATCGGCAAACTTGGCGACACGCTGTTCGGCCTTGCCTTTCGCTCGGGCGTCGCACTCCTGATTTTAGCGGGAGCCGATTATGGTTATGCCTGGTACAAACACGAAAAGTCTCTTCGAATGACCAAGCAAGAGATTCGCGACGAGTACAAACAGCAGGAGGGCGACCCGATGGTAAAAGGCCAACGTCGGCGCGCCGCCCGCGCATTAAATCAGAAACGTTCGATGGCCGCCGTTCCGACAGCGTCTGTGATCATAACGAATCCAACCCATTTTGCGATCGCGCTGAGATATGACCGTGATAAAGACGCGGCACCGATCGTTGTCGCCAAAGGTGCGGATAATATTGCCGCGAAGATCCGTGAGATCGGCAGAGAAAATGACATTCCGCTAATCGAAAATCCACCGCTGGCCCGGGCACTCTATAAGACAGTTGAGCCAAATCAAACAATTCCGGTTGAATTTTTTGGAGCTGTCGCCGAGATTTTGGCATTCGTTTTTCGCCAAAACGAGACCTAGAGTGTTTATATTAGAATAGTAATTTAATACCGTAGTTCGATGTTCGAGCCCTTAATCAAATGCCGCAGTTGCCCGACAATCACATTGACGAATCTACTGAGTTCGAGATCGAGATCCCGCTTCACAGTCTCGACAGTAAATATAAGGATCTGGTGAATGCGTCGCCGCTTCCGGTAATCGTTACCGATCTGGATGACAATATCGAACTGGTCAATCGACCGGCTCGGACGTTTTTAGGATATGGACAAAGTGAGCCGTTGATCGAGAAATTGTCCGATATCGTTCGCACCGCGGTCATGACGCCGCTGACAGATCTGCGAGCTCATCTGACGATCGATCGAAACTATCATGGCGAATGGGAATTTTTGAACCGCAAAAACGGTCAATGGACACAGACTGAGGTCTTTGCACGGGTCACGACCGAGGGATTCAGATTCTTTTATCTCAACGATCTGACCGAACGGAATCAGGCCGAGGAATTGAGGTTGGCCGCTGAAATCGGGCGGTCGAAACTCCAAAAAGCCGAGGCTCTCGAAAGGCTTGCCGGCGGGATCGCTCACGATTTTAATAATTTGTTAGCCGTAATTCTGCTGCATACGGATATGCTCAATTTGCAGCTTCCACCCGCCAGTTTGTTTCGCCATAGGGTCAACGAGATCAGGGCCGTTTCAAATGATGCAGCGGGCATTGTGCGTCAGTTGCTGGCATTCGGCCGAAAGCAGCCGATGAATCCGACTCCGGTCGTGCTAAACAATATCATTGGTAATTTGGCCTTAGCTTTGCCAAAGAAGGTTGGACCCGAGATCGATGTCGAAACGGATCTCGATCCTGATCTGGGTGTTTGTTTCGTAGACCAAAACCAGGTCGCACAAGCGATTACCTATCTTGCCGTCAACGCCAACGACGCAATGCCCGACGGCGGGATTTTGAGGATCGATACAAGAAATATTGTCGTCGACAAACAAACGTCACACGCGGCACAATCCAGCGGTTCATATATACAGATCTCAGTTTCTGACAATGGTGTTGGAATGAATGCCAAAACCGAAGAACATATTTTTGAGCCTTTTTTTTCCACTAAGGAATCAGACAAAGGCGCCGGCCTCGGCCTGGCCACTGTTTACGGAATCGTAAAACAATCCGGGGGGTTTATTTGGGTCGAAAGTGTGATCGATCATGGAACCACGTTTAAGATTCAATTCCCGCGGGTGGATTTGCCCGCTCATGTCCCGACACCCGAGATCGAAACAAATGATTTGCTTGAAATCGATGATGAGACAATTTTACTTGTCGACGACGATAAATCGGTACGGCAGATCGCCGCTGAGATTTTGAGACTATCAGGTTACCAAGTTTTAGAAGCGGGCAGCGGTATGGAGGCAATGGAGGTGGCACGTTCATTCGGCAGTCCGATCCATTTGCTGCTGACCGATTGCTTAATGCCAAAAATGAGTGGAAACGTCACTGCCGAAAGTATTAGACGACTGTATCCGAAAATTTCTATTTTATTGATGTCCGGCAATATCGAAGATATGGCAAATCGCGAAAAAGCATTGGATCATGGCTATTTCTATTTGGGCAAACCTTTCTCATCGTCTGCTCTGACGAAAAAGGTTCGCGAAGTATTAGCCTCGTAACGGCGCCTCTTGCTCGTTACGTAACCGCCGCTCCGTCTTCGACCGGAACATTTACCTGGATTTTGTTGGCGATTATACCCGTCTCAAAAAGATTCTTGAGACGAAGGATCAGCGAGATAGTTATCTCTTGGCCGGCGGAGAGTAGAACCGACCCGCGAACCGACGTCAAGGTTTGATGCAGGATCATTCCGGGTTTGAGATCAGAAACCTCCGCTTCGATCGTGACAAACTCACCCTCGGTGACCTCGATCACCGCTCGCAAAGCATCGAGCACCCGCGGATCATACCACCCGACACGTTGGCTTAGGTCTATTAACGCAAGATAAGATGAATTGCGATCATGGATCAATTTATCATAGTCAAGAACGACCTTTAGGATTCTAGATCCGAGCGTCGGGTCATCTACGTCCTCCGGTGAGAGGCCAACAACTATCTCGTCGTTGAACCGCCGATTTTGGCTGGCAACTATCTCGGCAACATTTTCCATTCGTGGTATCCGTGCTATCAGATCGTGACCGACCTGCGGATGTTGGTGAAACAGACCTGTTTCCTGGTTGGACAGCGGAGCCCCACTCGAGATCTTTTGCAGAATCTCCTCTGGAACTGTCACGCACCCGACCTGGGAAAGCATGGCTGCGATTTCAACTTCCCAAGCATTTTTAACACTGAGATGGTCGGCGATATCGCGAGCCAGTTTTTTTACCCTTGATGATCTGCCAAATGCAGTGGGATTTATTATCGCCAAAATGTCGACCAAAACGTGCAAGCTCTTGTTCAGAGTCTGCTCCAGAAGATGCTTTTCGGCACTAGTTAAACGAAATTGCTCGAGACCGGCGTTCAACGTTTTGATGAGGATTTCAGGCGGGCACGGCTTTGTGAGAAAGCGGAAAATATTACCCTGATTGACGGCGTCCATTGCGGTTTGCTGATCGGCATTCCCGGTAAGCATTATTTTCACTGCTTCGGGCGACGATTCACTGAGCCGTCGGAGAAATTGAATTCCGTCCATTCCGGGCATTCGCATGTCGGAAACAACTACGGCGAAAGGTCCTTCGCTCGCGATCAGGGCGAGGGCGTTCTCTCCGCCTTCGGCTATCGAGACAGAAAAATCCTTTCGGAGCGTTCGCTGAATTCCCTCCAGTACATTTGGCTCATCATCTACAAAAAGTATCTTGTTAGTCATAACTTTCTTCCAATTGGCTACAATATTTGTCCAGGAAATCCGTGTCAGGCGATCTCAAGACCACATCTTTGACGCCATAAAGGTATTCTCTCGAGCAACCCGAGTTTGCCAAGGTAATTGAGATCAAAGTCCGGCCCCTTGCCGGAACCTTCGGGGGTGGCTGAGGAACGTTGAATTGAATTTGCAGCATGAACAGCGGTTAGGGCAGAGAACGAATTTGATTCAGCATCAATCGGATTTTTGTGAAATGCCACAGCTTTCACTACATCGACCGGCAAACCCCACAATCCCAACAAATAGGCTCCAACTTCGGCATATGTCGCCTCAAATATGGTCTCTTCCGCCTCATCTTCGGAAATGTTTTCGTCCTTTATTAGCTGCTGCACCTTGTTAAATTGGGAAGGAAGATTGACGGCCAAGACAACTTTGCCAATGCCATGCAGCAAGCCAGCCGTGAAGGCGTCATTAGCCAATTCGCGTTTTTCGCACAGGGCGATCTTGTGGGCCATTATCCCGACGGCAATACTATGAGCCCACACATCGGCAAAAAACGAGGTGGAGGTAGTCGAATCGAATTGCGAGATGACGCCGAGACCGAGCGTCAGGGAACTAATGGTATCGAGACCAAGAAACTCAACTGCCTGGGTGGAATCAGAGATCGTTCGCCGAATTCCAAAGAATGCCGAGTTCACGATCTGGAGTACCTTTACGGTCATTCCGATATCGTTTTTAATTATATCTCCTACCTTTTTGGTTGAGGGTTCAGATTTTCCGAGTTCATCAATTAACTCGGTATAAAGCATCGGCAGGCTGGGGACCGTAGGGAGCTGAGAAACCAGCTGACGCAAGTTACTGTCGTTGAGTAAGATACGGAGCGAGCAAACACGCTTTACCGTTCCAACTAATGTGTCCGCTTCGCATGGCTTAGACAAATATTGATGCGCGGTACCCAGCGTTTTCATTATCATTTCCTTTTCCGAGTAGCCGGAAAGTATTATCCGAATCACGTGCGGAAATTGTTCGCTGACCGCCTGCAAGAGTTGGGCGCCGTCCATTCCCGGCATTTTCATATCCGAAATGATTACGTCAATATTATTTTCCGGTATCAGTGCCAAAGCCTGTACGCCACCGGAGGCAAAATACATTTCCCACTCGTCCCGCATCGGTCTCAGCATTCGCTGTAAGCCGTCTAGGATATTTGGTTCGTCATCAACAAATAAGATATTGATCATTAATAAAGTAATAGTTCCAGGTTAAGTCTCAAGCGGCAAATTCAGGTACCAGCGGGTTTGATACCGGAGCCTTGGAGGGAACACCGATGCAACGACGTCCGTGATCCGCCACGTCTTTTGGCGAAATTACGTCATAATTTCATATCGGCATTCATAGAGTTTTCATAAGATAAATGTAAAAACCGTCTGACGGTTATTACACTTGGAATTGCACTCGGGACCTGTCACGGGCGAATTCTAGATTATATTGGCAATACTAATCGATCATATGTAATAATGTCGGCACTGGGGGTGATATTATGATAAATAATTCAAATGAGGTAACTACAACATAAACGGACGTTCCGGCTTTTCAGAACGATCCGGAAGAAAAGAAACGGCACGCTTATTAGAGTGTGCCGTTTTAATTTTGAGCAAGATTATTATTAACGCGAAAGATACAGATGCAGATCTCGGAATTTGATTACGACCTACCACCCGGACAAATAGCGCAGGAGCCGTTGCCTGATCGCCAGGCATCGCGAATGCTCGCCGTTGACCGCAGCCGAGGATCGTTTACCGACACCAGTTTTTGCTCATTAGCCGGGTTTTTGCGAGAGGGTGATATTTTAGTCCTGAACAATACCAAGGTGATTCCGGCACGGCTTTTTGGTCGCAGCGAAACCGGGGCGAATATTGAGATATTTCTTGTTAAGGAGCTCGAAGATAGTATTTGGGAAACCCTCGCCCGCCCCGCCCGTCGTCTGCAGCCCGGCAAGAAAATCATTTTTGGCGAAGAATTGACCGCGAGAGTAACGGAGAAAAACTCCGACGGCAAAGTTTTTGTCAGGTTCGAATGTAACAGGGACTTTGAACAAGTTCTCGACGAATTAGGGAAAACTCCTTTACCGCCTTATATCAAGCGGGATACGACGTCGATCGATACCGATCGTGAACGCTATCAAACTGTATTTGCAAAAAACCGCGGTGCCATTGCCGCGCCGACCGCCGGGCTGCATTTTACACCCGAAATTTTGGAAAAAATAAAGGCCATTGGCGTGACAGTTAGCGCGATAACACTACATGTCGGTTACGGCACATTCGAACCGGTTCGCGTTGACAATCTCGCCGATCATACCGTTGCTGCCGAAAACTACGAAATCGATTCCCCGACGGCCAAGATCCTGGAATCGGCAAAATCCGACGGTCGTCGCATCATCGCCGTGGGCACTACGACAGCCCGGACGCTCGAATCAAACATCGCTGATTTTGGGAATTTTACCTCCGGCAAATATTCCGCCGGTTTAACAATTACGCCGGGTTTCGAGTTCAGCGCAATCAACGGACTGCTAACTAATTTTCACTTGCCGCAAAGCTCGCTGCTCGTGCTGACTTCAACATTTGGGGGGCACGATCTTATAATGGATGCCTATCGTCATGCGGTTGCAGCGGAATATCGTTTTTACAGTTATGGCGATTGTATGCTTATTTTTTGAATAAATGGCAGTTCTCGAATCCATTAAGAATTTATTTGTGCCCTCGTTCATAGCAGGCCCGGAGCTGATCGTTCCGGCCCCGCCAACGATATACGAGATTCAGAGGCTTACGATTGAGCACCTGCCTGAGGTTTTGCGTCTAAACCTCAGATGTTTTAGAAACGGTGACAATTATACAAAACATACGTTCGAGTATTTGCTAAATGAGCCAAAAACGCTTAGTTATCGAACCATCACCCCTGCCGGCGAGATAGTAGCGTTCGCGTTTGTCATGGTCAACGAAAACAATGCCGCGCATCTGACGACGATCGGGGTCGCACCAGAACATCGCCGTCGAAAAGTCGCCGTAAAATTGCTTGAACATCTCGAGAATGCGCTCAGTAATCGCCAGATCGGGACCGTCATGCTCGAGGTTCGGGTGAGCAACACAACCGCACAAGAACTTTACCGCCGTATCGGTTACACAATAGTTCAGCGGATCGGCAAATATTACAACAACGGCGAAGACTGTTTTCTGATGATGAAATCACTTTAGCCTTATTGCGCTCTTTATCCTTGAACATTGATCTTCCTAAAATATATCCGATCACAGACGCCGGCGTTTCCGGTCTTTCGCATGCCGAACAGATCAAAAGATTGGCCGAAGGCGGAGCAACTCTCATTCAGTTCCGCGAAAAATTTGCCACGTCCCGCGCGGCTTTTGACGCGGCGGTTCTAGCCGATGAGGCTGTCCGCAATTACGGCATGCGGCTCATCATCAATGACAGAGTCGATATTGCTCTTGCTCTCAACTCGTCAGGTGTTCACCATGGCCAGGATGATTTGCCGCCGGCAGCTGCCCGCAGATTGCTTGGCAAAGCGGCGGTCATCGGGCTTTCAACGCATTCGGAAGCTCAGGTTATGGCGGCGTTGAGCCAACCGATCGATTACATTGCAATCGGTCCGATCTTCCCAACAGCTACCAAGCAAAACCCCGACGCCGTGGTCGGATTAAATGGATTGAGAAGCATTCGGACAATTGCGGGGGATTTCCCGCTAGTCGCGATCGGCGGCATAGACGCCGGTAATTTGTCTGCGGTTTTTGAGGCGGGTGCCAATTCGGCGGCGATCATTGGAGCTTTATTATCCGATCCGGCTGAAATTGCCGGTCGCATGAGGCAGTTCGGTTCCGTTTGATAAATCTTGTTGTGTTTTGTTAAAAATAAACTTGCTTTTCTCGACGTTATTGGACAATAATAATTAGTGACGGAATCTGACCAACATTCCGCCGTCACGGCTTACCCGAGATTTTTCCTGCCTTATCAGACCAAATTCAGGAGTACATCCTAATCATGAGCTTGCTTGATGTAGCACCGATTATTGAGCAGATGCTGCTCGTTTCCGAAAACGTTAGCGACCTAAATTTTTCGTGCGGGCAAAAACCGCAGGTCGAGATCAACGGCGTACTCTATCCGGCGTCTCCGATCGGTTTGGGAAAGCTGTCTGCATTTCAGACCGAAATGATCGCCATGTCGCTGTTGCGGGACAATCCCGATGCGGCAAATCAATTATTTAAATACCGCACGGCTGATCTCAGCTACGCGCTGCCGGGGAAATGCCGATTTCGTGTGAATATCTTTCAGCAGCGAAATTCATATTCAATCGTAATGCGCGTTATTCCGCATGAGATCCCGAGTTTTGATTCGCTCCGTTTACCACACCAACTTGCTGATATTGCCGAGATCCGAAATGGTGTTGTACTTTTGACCGGGCCGACCGGTTCTGGAAAAAGTTCGACGCTCGCCGCGATCATCGATCGGATCAACGAAACGAAGGCCTACCATATCGTCACGATCGTGGATCCGATCGAATTTCTTCACAATCATAAAAAATCGACGATCAACCAACGCGAGGTCGGCGCCGACACCAAAGATTTTGCATCGGCACTGCGGGCTGCACTTCGTCAGGCTCCAAAAGTCATTCTGGTCGGCGAAATGCGTGATCTCGAAACGGCTGAGATCGCACTCGAAGCGGCCGAAACCGGTCACCTCGTGCTGTCAACACTCCACACGATCGACGCTTCAAAAACGATCGACCGAATTGTCGGGCTGTATCCCAAAAACGAAGAAAAAGTCATTCGCACGCGTCTGGCCCAGACCTTTCGATACATCGTCTCGCAGCGACTTATTCCAACAGCCGACGGACGCGGGCGTATCGCGGCGGTTGAGATATTAAAATCGAATCCGCGAACCCGCGAGTATATAGAAAATGGCGAAGCCGAAGGCAAATCACTGCTCGACGCGATCCGCGACGGCGAGATCGACGGCATGCAGGATTTTGACTCGGTTATCCGCGAGATGATCGAGAAGAAATTGGTCACCATGGAAGACGGCCTGTCGTTTGCGACAAACCAAAACAATCTATTGCTGCAGCTCAAAGGACTTTCCTCGACCGAAGATTATACAAAAGGACAAGCCCGGCCCATGCCAAATCCGCTGGCTCCGCCTCAGCCTGCCAAAAATCCGGATTCTGTTTTGAACATGATGGAATAGTGTCCGTCTAAAAAAAATATGATCATACGTTGCGATAATTGCTCTGTTTCATTACAACTGGACGAATCTAAAATTCCGAGCGGCAATTTCTCCGTTCGCTGTCCGAGGTGTCAGAACCTTCTTCGCGTGCAGAAGGACGCGGCCGGTAAAGGGCTATCAACGGTTGACCAGCTTACGGCCAGCCAGCCCGCGGCGTCATCCGGTGACGGTGCTGAGGATTTCGCAGCCAAAGAGTCTGATTTTCAGATAAACAATGCTCTCAGGTCGCTCATGACGGCCCTCAAATCCGACAAGGCAGCAATGACGGATCAGGAAAGCGAAGAAAAACCTCGCCGGATATTGCTCTGCCTCGGTCAAAAGGCAGACGAGACGGCAAAACTATTAGCCAAGTCGGGCTACAAGGTTTATGTGGCCCAAACCCCCGCGCAGGCGAATGAGAGACTGCGCGAAGGCAAGACAGAGATCCTTATCTTTTCGCCGGATTTTGCCGCCGATCTTGGCGGTGCGGCGGTCATACAACAAAAAGCGAATGCGATGTACTCGTCAGAACGGCGGCGCATGTATCTCATTTCGCTTGAAGATTCGGGAACCACGATGAATGCCCACGACGCGTTTCTGAGAAATTTAAATCTTATAGTAAATACCAGCGATCTGCCTCAGCTTCCGCTGATCCTAAATCGGGCCATCGGCGATTATAACGATCTTTACAATTACTTTAATCGGTCCGCCGGCCTTTTGCCGATCTAGACGTCGTAAATTCGCAACCGTTCTACATCAACGCTAGTTCACACACGAGCATTTCGATCTGCATTCTGGCGCCTGCGGGACCGCCGCCGCCTTTCGAAGTCTTTATCGCGAGGTCAGCCTCGGCAAGTCGCTGCAAAGCGGCAGCAAGTTTGGTCGTCTCAGATCGACGAGCGGCTGCGAGAAAGTCATCCTGGCCGCGGCCAAAAAGCTTGACGGCCGAGGCAATCTCCGCCCGCGGAGCAGACCGATTCATCATTTCCTTTGCGATCAACAAGCGGCGAAAGTTATAAGAGATTAAACCCAAAAGAGCGAGCGGTTCGGCACCGTCGTCCAGAATTTTCTTTAACGCTCGCAGCGCATTCGATTTTTTCCCGGCAACAAGATAATCAGTCAGATCAAAGTTTGATATTTCACGCGAACTCGGCACAAGAGCCTCGATCAATTCCGGTGTAATCCGGGTCGCGGGCATAGCGGCTGCCGCCAGTTTTTTGACCTCGTTGGTCAAACGGCGAACATCCGATCCGACACGCGACAGAAAATATTTAAGTGTCGATTCGTCTATTTCAGCACCGGCATCGACTATTTCCTTTCGCGCCCATTCGGCAAACTGGCGATCGTCCAACCGTGCAAATTCAACGGCGGCGGTTTTTTCGCGCAAAAACTTACCCATTTTTCGCACGCCGTTTAGCTCATCGGCGACGAAAATGACCACAGAATCAGGCGAAGGATTAGCAAGATAGGCGGACAAGATTGGTTCGTGGCTTTCGGTGATCGTGTCGCGAAAACCGGTAGCCGAGATTCTAACGTCCGAAATGCGGATCACCCGTCGCGACGCCATCATCGGCATCTGTTCCGCGGCGGCCAAAGCCTTTTTCAGGCTGTCTTCTGAATTCAAGCTAAAACTCGTTTCGTTAAAATCGCGAAAGTCGCCCTCGGCAAACGAAAGATCTGTTATGGTCTTGGCGGCCAGATCGCGCAGGTGGGTTTCGGGCCCGAAAAGCAGGTATACCGGTGCTATCTCACGCCGTTTTAGCTGATTCCGCAGATCTTCGCGTGAAAACACCATAGCTATTTTTTCTCTAGTTTGACACCGATGCCATTCACAAATGCGGAAACGGCGGATTCGGCGAAAGCTCGCGCCATTCGTTCCACGGCCGGGTCCTCTTCGTTAAAAAATGAACGAGGATCGGAGGTGAATTCGAATGAATCGCGAAAAATAAAGTTTTGATTGTCGTAAAGTATCTTGCTGTCCCTAAGATCGCGGATCGTTACAGCTGTTACAACAGTCACCTCGTATACCCGTGCGCGACCCTCGCGATCCAGTAATACACCGGAAAAGCTAAAGTCACGGATCGTCCCTTCGAGCACGGCGTCGGCTCCGTCCAGTGAACCTTGAACCTTTAACCCGTTGCCGCGTCGAATGATCTCTCGACTGACAGCCTCGGTAAATCGGGATTCAATGCGATACCTAAGGCCTTTGGCCTCAAATTGAAATGCTGGAACCGCAACGGTTTTTATATTCTTTGGCAAGCCGGAATTTGTAACCGGTTTGTAGCAGTCGGTAAATCCTGCTGTGAACAGAAGAGTTAGGAGTAATATCAAAAACGTTAATTTATTCATCTTTAATGCAGACGGCCTAGACGTCACTCTCAGCAGCCATTTTTATCGTGCTGGCGACTTTAACGGCGGCCACGGTTTCCTTAACATCATGGGCCCGAATGATTTTCGCTCCGTTAAATACGGCAATCGCGGCGCTGGCCAAGCTGCCGCTTAACCGATCTTCAACTCCGACTCCGGTCAGCACTTTGCCGATAAATGATTTACGCGAGGCGCCGACCAGGATCGGATGATCTGGAAATTCTGTGACGATTCTATCAAGTTTTCCGAGCAATTCTAAGTTTTGGGCAAAAGTCTTTCCAAAACCGATGCCCACATCCAGAACTATTTGTTCTCTAACGACGCCGGCGTGATCCGAAGTGGAAATCGCCCTCCGAAGATCGTTTACAACGTCGGTGAAGATATCGTCCACCGGCGGCTGCGAATGGATGGATTCAAATGTTCCGCGCGAATGCATCAGAACAAGCCCAGCTTTCGTCCGGCCGGCAATTTCAGCAATACCGCCATCAAAACGCAATCCGGAGATATCGTTGATGATCTCAGCACCCGCGTCGACAGCTAGTCGAGCGACTTCGGATTTGGTCGTATCGATCGAGATGGGCACGTCAAAACGCCGGACGATCGCTTCGATCACGGGGATCGTTCGATCGATCTCAGCGCCAACCGAAACGGGTGTGCTTTCCGGTCGCGTCGATTCGCCACCGATATCGATAATATCGGCTCCCTCCGCCACGATCTTTTCCACTCTTTTTAATGCGTCGTCGACCGACGCATACCGACCTCCGTCCGAAAAACTATCGGGCGTGACATTCAGGATCGCCATTACCCACGGGCGATCAAGAAAGAGTAATCTTCGGGATGTTTGCCACTTCATCAGCTACCAATGCAAAAAGGAGAAAAGCTGAATACTTTTCCCCTTTTATTCTTTACAAAAACCACTCACCGAATTTATGCTGTCGCGGGATTATTTCCCGTGATCGGCGGCAGTATCGGTTTCTTAAACGGTTTCGGATCTGCCTCTTCGGGTGTGCCGTCGTCATCCGTCGTCGACGAGTTATCGGTGTCGAGCGGCAAACCAGCAACGACGCGACGGATCTGCACGCTGTCGAGCGTCTCGAGTTCAAGCAGGGCCTCAGCCAATCTGATCATTGCGTCCTTATTCTCGTTAATGATCGTTTCGGCCCGCTTGTACTGTTCCGAGATAATCTTTTGGACTTCCTGATCGATCTTGATGGCCGTATCCTCGGAATAATCGCGATGCTGCGAAATCTCGCGACCGAGAAATATCTGCTCCTCTTTTTTACCGTACGCAAGCGGCCCGAGGTCGCTCATTCCGTATTCACACACCATCGAGCGAGCAATCTCGGTCGCCTTTTCAATATCGTTAGAGGCTCCAGTCGTTATGCTGCCGATAAAAATAGCTTCCGCGATACGTCCGCCCATTGACATCGCTATGTTGCCCAACAAATATTCTTTAGTAGCACTTAGGCGATCTTTTTCCGGCAGGTACATGGTCACGCCGAGAGCCATTCCACGAGGAATGATCGTTACTTTGTGGACCGGATCAACGTGTGGAACCTTGAGTCCGACCAGCGTATGACCTGCTTCGTGATATGCAGTAATGCGTTTCTCTTCATCCGAGATAACCATGCTTTTACGCTCGGCACCCATCATCACCTTGTCTTTGGCGATCTCAAAATCGTTCATCGACACGACTTTTTTATTGTACCGGGCAGCGTTCAATGCCGCTTCGTTAACAATATTTGCGAGATCGGCACCGGTAAATCCGGGCGTTCCGCGAGCAATGACGTTGACATCAACAGCCTCGTCGAGCGGAATTTTTCGCGTATGAACTTTTAAGATTCCCTCGCGTCCGCGAACATCGGGCCGGCCAACGACAACACGTCGGTCGAATCGTCCCGGTCTAAGAAGTGCGGGATCAAGTACGTCAGGCCTGTTTGTCGATGCGACAAGTATCACCCCGTCATTCGACTCAAAACCGTCCATTTCAACTAAAAGCTGATTGAGCGTTTGTTCACGTTCGTCGTGTCCGCCGCCGAGCCCGGCACCGCGATGACGTCCGACAGCATCGATCTCGTCGATAAAGATTATGCACGGCGCATTTTTCTTGCCCTGTTCAAATAGATCGCGAACTCGCGAAGCTCCAACACCGACAAACATTTCGACAAAATCCGAACCCGAGATCGAAAAGAACGGTACGTTCGCCTCGCCGGCAATTGCCTTAGCAAGCAATGTCTTACCAGTTCCCGGAGGGCCCACCATCAGAACGCCTTTTGGTATTTTGCCGCCGAGCTTTTGAAATTTTTGCGGATCTTTTAGAAATTCTATTATTTCCTGGAGTTCTTCTTTTGCTTCGTCAACACCGGCAACATCCTTAAACGTCACCCGTTTTTGCTGATTATTCAAAAGCTTTGCTTTCGATTTACCAAAACTCAGAGCCTTGTTACCACCGGCCTGCATTTGGCGCAAAGTAAAGACAAGAAAACCCATCAGAAGCAAAAACGGCAGAGCATTTACTAACACCAGCCATCCAAGGCCGCTTGACGGCGGCTCGAGCTTGATCACGGTGTCAGTTTCCTTAGCGGCGGCAAAGATCTGATCGCGTGTCGAATCGCTGGTATCCAGACGAGCCGACAATTTAGCGTCGCTCATGTTGACCAGCTCCAAGGTGTCTTGTTTTACCGTAATTTCCTTGATGTCTTTGTTTCGGATCTGCGTTAACGCTGCGTCAAACGGAAGTTCTTTCGGGGGTGAGGTTTGCTTTGTTTGTAAATACCAAACAAAAACCAGCGCGCTCGAAATAATCATCAACCACAACATTACTTGTTTTGCTTTTGAACTCAATTTATAGCCTCCAGATCTACTCTCATTAGAAAGTTTATCAACGGTGTTTGATGAATGTAGCGGTCATAGCGTTGTGCCAAAAGCCGCGACCGACGTGTTTCAAACGCCAACCTTTGATTTTAGATGGCTGAACGTCAATTTTCAAACTTATTTTCGTTATAAACCAACCGCCCGCCCGTTTTGGTAACCTTGCCGCCCGGTAATTCGGTCGTTCTGCCGCTCTTCGAACTATGGATCAAACGCTCGACTGCCTCGATATGTTTCAGTTGCAATCGACGTGTATTTCCACGACGGTGTCTGAGCCATGCCCGGATCGTCTCGTAAAGTTGCGGCTTTTTTAGGGTTTTAATTTCAGAAAGTACAAGATCGTCAGACGCCGCTGTATCGCTATTTATGGAATCTTCCGGCGAGAGGTCCTGCATCAAACTTGCCGTTTTTGCCAGCGTTTCGATGATCTGCGGATTAAAATCGTGGAGCAGCGGCAAAAGTATTTTTCGGATGCGGACACGCTTGAACGCCGTGTCCTCGTTCATGGTGTCGTAACGATATTCAACACCTTGCTCGCGGCAAAATTCTTCGGTATTGATCCGCTTCGCCCATTTTAGGAGTGGACGGATCAGCAAAAGCGGCGGCGTAATATGAGGCAGCAGCGGATCTTTTGCCGGCTCCGCCTTTTCGATCTGCCGCACTTCCCTCATTCCGGCCAAACC
>JBGTCS010000291.1:0-3195 GCA_041748715.1 Pyrinomonadaceae bacterium
ACGGACAAATGACAAAGGCGAAACCCGCGTCATCTTAAAACTTAAACCCGAACTCGCACCGATAAAAGTCGCTGTCCTTCCGCTCGCCAAAAACAAACCCGAGATCGTCGAGATGGCACACAAAATCAAACGGGATCTTCAGCCTTCGATGCGTGCAGTCTATGACGACACCGGCGGCATTGGTAAGCTCTATGCCCGCCAGGACGAGATCGGAACACCGTTTTGCGTAACGGTCGATCACGAATCGCTCCAAGATAACGCCGTCACGGTTCGTGACCGCGATACATGGGAACAGGAGCGCGTAAATATAGACAGCTTGTCTGAATATCTTGGCAATCATCTAAAATAGGGTTGGTGGTGCAGAATAACCTTAAAAAATGACGATCAATGTGCCGCATAAAGTGATTGATCTCGCGACCGCTGTCAAAAATATCGGCGGGCGGGCGATGCTCGTCGGCGGATGTGTCCGCGACGAGTTGATGGGTGTCGACCATAAGGATTGGGATGTCGAGGTTTATGGCATTGAGCCCGCACAATTGAAAGAATTGCTGGATCTGTTTGCCGGAGATGCGAGGGGCGACGATGGCGGCCCGCTTTCGGTGAATGTCGTTGGAGAGTCGTTTGCGGTCTATAAGATCGGGAATGATCTCGACGTGTCGATACCGCGGCGGGAACGTAAGGTTTCAAAGGGACATCGTGGTTTCGTAGTCGAGGGCGATCCAGGCATGTCGTTCGAAATGGCGTGTTCGAGACGGGATTTTACAATTAACGCAATCCTCAAGGACATCCTTACAGACGAAATAATCGATCCTTTTGACGGGCAAATTGATATAAAAAAGAAAATTCTCCGGATGGTTTCGCGTGAGACGTTTGCCGAGGATTCGCTCCGCATTCTGCGGGCCGCGCAATTTGCCGCCCGATTCGAGTTTGATATCGATACCGAAACGGTTGATCTTTGTCGGCAGATCGACGTAACGGATCTGCCAAAAGAGCGGGTCTGGGGCGAGTTTGAAAAGCTTTTGCTAAAGCCGCAGCGGCCTTCACTCGGTCTTAAATGGCTCTATGACCTCGGCGTCGTCAGGCAAATATTTCCTGAAATGCAGGCACTTGTCGGTGTCCCGCAGGAGCCCGAATGGCATCCTGAGGGGGATGTCGATGTCCATACTTTGATGGTTGTTGACGAGGCCCGAAAACTTATCGACGAACTAGACTATCCGCGACGGGTTGCTGTCATGCTCGGTGCCCTTGCACATGATTTTGGAAAACCGCCGACGACAGAATTTGTTGACGGACGAACCCGTTCGCGAGGACATGATGAGGCAGGAGTGGAACCGACGCTTACATTCCTTGACACCTTGGGCGTCAATTCGCTCAGCGGGTTTGATGTTCGCAATCAGATCGTCCAGCTAGTTCGATATCATTTGAAACCCGGCGAATATTACAAGGCGAAATCTCCCGTCGGAGATGGTGCTTTTCGGCGCCTGGCTCGAAAGGTTGAGCCGGACTTGCTCTATCGTGTCGCCAAGGCCGACAGCCTCGGCCGCAATCCGGAATGGCTCCCAAAAGAAAAATGGTTCGGTTCGGAGGCCCAGGAGTGGTTTGTCGAAAAGGTTCGCGAGCTCGAAATCGAGAAAAAGGCTCCGGATCCTATCTTAATGGGTCGCCATTTGCTCGACATTGGACTAAAGCCTTCGCCTCAGTTCAAGAAAATACTAGACGCGGTCTATGAAATGCAGTTAGACGGTCAAGTTGTAAATCTCGAAGATGGATTGGAACGAGCAAAGGCTCTGATTAACTGACACGATGACTCAGGATGCCGTATTTTCCTGCACCTCGTCGGCAAGGGCACTTTCGTGCTTGATCCCAACCCTCAAACGACGATAAAGGCTCATCCATTGATTGGCGAGCCACGGAAGCAAGAAGAAAGCGATAACAAACCCACGCCAGTCTGTAAATAAAATGTGAAAACCGGTCAAAACAAGAATCCCGATCGTGGCCCAATGGCTAAAGCAATATTCGCACGTGAAAACATAAAAAAATTTACGGCGTAGGACGTTGCCCCTCTTTTTGCTTTTCTTCTCACAGACCTCACGCCATTCGGAAAATATCTCTTCCTGCGTGACAGTCCATGAAATGCTGGCAACAACCATCGATAGGATTATCAGCCAATAGATCTGTACTGAGATTTCCATAATTCAAAAATATTCTGAGGCGTGTTTAGAGCAAAAGCAATCGCGAATCGAAATATTTTTCTCAAGCCATCGTTGACCCCGGCGATGACTTTGCCATCGATAGATCACGGTTTGGATTGGTCTCGGAAGATCCAGTCTTGTTACGAAGAATTATCCAGGCACTCAATAACCCAAAAAACAATGTGAACATGCCGTAACCCGATGTGCCCATAAACAAAGTCAACTGGCCAGTTTGTAGAGCGTATAGGATCGAGCTAAACAGTAGAACGAAAAGCTGCACGATGGCACAATTTCGAAAAAGTCCCGCGCAATCTTTCTCCATTCGGGTCCACGAAAGGGCGAGGGAAAGTAACAACGCCGAACCCGGAATAATTATCCAGGCGTATGGCAGGACACCCTCAAGGACTTGAATTTTATATGCCTGCACCACAAAAGGACTAAATGCTGCCGGGTCATATAACCAGAAGGGAAATGTCACCAATGAAAAAATCAATCCGGCCAGAGCGACATATTTGAACGCCATTTTGCGATCCGAATTTTGTGCGAGAACCGAGAACAAAAGAGGGACCAACAGTAAAAAATTTGACCGAGAGGAAAGGCCGATCCCGAATAGCAGCGTAGGCCATAGTCTCTGCCAAAGCGACGATCCACTATCGGAAATCGACCTAACCATAAACCACATCCCGATCAGAATATATAACGTATTTGAAATGTGATCTGATCCCGTTACCAGAACCTGATAAAAGGTTGGACTAAAAATCAGAATAGTCCATAACAATCCCAAGGCATAAACACCGCTTTTTAGATTTGCTCTAACTGAAAGAAAAAAAGCGGAGAGCCAAAAAATATTTTGATACGGCAATAGATTTAGGAAAACAAACGGTATGGACAACAATATCGTCCCCGGCATGGGCGAAATCCAACCTCCCAAATATGTTTGCCGATAATAGGGATAATGACCCTGAATTATCTCTGACGCCCCAATTATCATGGCATCATCGAT
>JBGTCS010000292.1:0-7776 GCA_041748715.1 Pyrinomonadaceae bacterium
GCCGGCGGCGAATCCAATAACGATAAGACCGGGCAAAGCATAGGCTTCGTTACGGACAAAAAGGTCGTCGGCGAATATGGCGGGAACCCGGGACCGCAGGCGATTTTCGAGAATGGTTGTGAAAACCATGGACGCCGCGAAATCCTTGTCGTTCCGTGCCACGCCCCGCATCGCAAAACGTATCGCCGCCGTGCCTGGCTTTGGCCAGACGACATTTAGAACCGCAGGTATGGGCGCATCCGGCTGACGAAAAGTCGCGGGTACTCTTTTATCGGATTTTATCCACCCGCCAAAATAACGTCTGATAGCTCTATAGCCGAGCGTCCGGTCAAAATTGCCGTAAACGGCAATGGTCGCGTTGTCGGCCGTCATAAAACGCCCTTTGGCATCGATCAAATCGGCAAAGTCAATATTCTGAATTGAACTCGATGTTCCATCCTGCGGCCGCCCGTACGGAAAAGTTCCCAAAAGCCGACCGGCGATCGCCCGATCTGCAATGTAAGTTGGATCGGTTTCGAGAGCGGCAACTTTCGCTGCCAGAGCCGTCCTCAGTTTTACCGTCAAATCTTTTTCGATCACCGGATTAGAAACAGCCGCGGCGATCGTTTCAAGCATTGATAAAAAACCTTCGGGCTTCGAAGACGCGTTGATCTCTATGTAATCGTAGTTAGAAATAATCTCAAGCCCGCCGCCGAGGTCCTCGGTAAAATATTCGCGCGACGCTTCGTTAGGAAAGATGTTGTCGGCCAGAACCTGCATAACGCCTTCTTTGCCTTGCGGGTCGAATGCGGCGCCGGCGTGGATGCGTAGTTTTATCGACACGCGATCGGCCTTTGCATCGCTCCACATCAAAACTTTAAGGTCGTTAAGCAAAGTTTCCTGCTTAGGCGTGGGTAGAGATTGTGAGAAGATCGCCGGTGCCACCAGCGAGAACAGGATTAAGACAATAGCCGCAATAAAGATAACATTTTGGAATAATTTCTTATTTTTCATCGTAGATACAAATGAGGGTCAAAATTTAGTTATCTAATTAGTTGCCCGATCGTCCCGATTTGTTGTCACACGTTTTGCCTAAAAACGATTTATAAAACGTGGTCGCAATTGAAAATTTTAGATGGCTATGGGCATCGCGTCAAACAGATGAGGCATCTATGAGGGTTGAGTGATACCGACACCGAGATTGAGTTAGATTTTGGTTAGAATCACTTAACTTCTGAAATATTCGCGGTATAATCGTTTAGTTGTTAGAGTGGTCTGCTTCAGAAGCATTGATTTAGAGAGGCTGAAAGATGGGAAAATTAGTTAAATTTTGTAGCGCATGTGACGAAAGTTTCGCCGAGAGGTTTGGATTTTGTCCTAATTGCGGACAAACGCTGCAGGCATTTGAGATGAAACCAGTCGTTTCTGAAACTCCTGCTATGGAGGAACCAGTTGTGATGCCGGTACCGCCTCTGGAATTGGAATCACTCACCGAACCCGCAGAGATCCTTGCGGATGAACCTGCAAAAGCTGACTCGATCGACGAACCGGTCCTGGAAATACCGATGGCGGCGGAACCGGTTGACGAAACTCCGATTATCGAAAAGCCTAAGGCTAAAGCGGCTGCCGCCCCGGTCGCACCGTTTGTCCATGCAAAAGCGGTTGACATCGACCGTAAACCGGTCGCGTCGGACAAAGCGATCGCGAATTCAGTTGGTGAGGACGGATTTCACGTTACCGTCATCGAAGAAAAAAATGCTGGACAGCGGCGGGTTCTGTTGGTTGGAACACTTGGAGCGATGGTCGTCGTTTTGATGAGTGGATTGGTTTACAGCCTGTTTAGCAAATCACTGGATGTCGGATCGATCAACGACGACATTTTCAATGCTGTGATTGTGGATGATATTCCGATCACGATCGAAGAGCAGCTAAAAGAGAAAAAAGATAAAGGCGGCGGCGGCGGTGGCGGCGGCCGCGATGAAAAAGAAGAGCTAACTAAAGGCGATCTTGCCGACCAGACACCAAAACCAGTTCGTGCGCCGGATGCCAAGGTGCCGAGATTGGAGAATCCATCCCTTGTGCTTCCTCCGGCATCGACCGAAGGAAATCGAAAGTTTCCAAAAGAAAATGACCGGTTCGGCGATCCGAATGGCCGCTTCACAAGCTTTTCTAACGGTACAGGTTCAGGCGGCGGCCAGGGAACCGGTGTCGGCACCGGTCAGGGCAGCGGTCGCGGAACTGGTGCGGGTTCAGGAACCGGATCGGGCAGCGGCGGCGGACTCGGCAGCGGGAACGGTGATGGCCGCGGCGACGGCGACGGTGATTTTAGTCCTCCACCGCCCAGGCCTGTCGGTGTGACGCAGAGTATCAAAATCATATCCAAACCGCGTCCCGGTTATACGGATGCGGCCCGGACGGCAAATATTCAGGGAACCGTTATTTTGCGTGTGACGTTTTTAGCGTCGGGACAGATCGGCAGCATTTCATCCGTTAAAGGCTTACCGAATGGTTTGACCGAACAGGCGATCGCGGCCGCGCGCCGTATAACGTTTGAGCCGGCAAAACGCGATGGCGTGGGGCAAAGTGTGACAAAACAAATCGAATATTCGTTCTCGATTTACTAGTTTTAGGTTTTTATCAAAAAAAAAGAGGCCCGATCGTGGGTCTCTTTTTTTTGTGAGTTTTTACATGTTCCCTAAATTGTTCCGTCTGATGATGTGGAATCTTCGTCTAGTTCAAAGCGTTCTTCATCACGCTTTTCCATCTTTTTAACAAAATCCAGCGGCTCTTTGTCCTCAAAATTAATTCCCATCGCGTGTGCATTCTCCTCGACATCCGATTGGTCAGGCGTCGGGTTATGGCCAAAAACTGACTCGGCACCCGTCGTGTTGACCTTTTCCCAGGTTGCATCAATGTCGCCGCCCGAATCGGCAGGAGAAGAAGCGTGATTTTCTTCGAGGCGTTCGATCAATTCATTAGGAGCCTGTGGTGCCTCGTTTATTTGATCTTTTCGTTCGTTCTCAATGTCCTGATCCGGCAGATCGTCAATGGAGCCTGGTTGAGCTTTAATCCCGTTATTCATATTTTTTCCTTGTTGCTGAACTTTTCTAGATTCTACTTCCTAAAAAATATTGAAACTGTCTATATGAATACAATTGACTGCGATGAGGGGATCTCAAACCTTTTTCGACAGCGGATATTTTTGCACATCAGCATGTCGTCTACGCGGACCATGTAGTCGCGGGATTTTTGAAATTGGGAGCGCTCGTGGTCGTTCAAATTACGAGGACCGTTCTTTTTCTTTGTTCGTTTTATCCAGCGAACTTCATAATCGGCTCGCTCACGGCAGTTGGGGCAGGAAAAATTGGCTGATTTAGTTTCTTGTTTTTCGTCAAAGATGTCGCGTTCGTGCATAGGGGCATTGTAGCCGATATTGGTTTTGCGAGGCAAAAACGAATGGCATTTGAACCATTTTTTACCACCTCTAAGCTTATTATCGGTAGCAATAAGCCGAGGACTCGCGGAATCTCTCGTTGTTACCGCCAGAAAATTAGGTTAGCTGCCGCAGATAATTAAAGCTAAAGATGCCCGTATCGTGCCCGTCCGAAAAGTGAAAGTTTAGTGCATAGCGGCCCACAATCGAGATATGGCCGAATGTCAGATCGTCCGGGATGGTGTCGTTTTTCAAAATCTTTTCGCCGGTCCATTCATTGACACAGGTCGCGCACGGACACGATCGCCTCAGGTTTTGGGCAGTGTATTTGGTTTCGGCGTCATCCGACCATTTAATCGAGACTTCGCGGTCAGATTCTTCGATAATTTGGCTTGGTTCGATCATTTTAATTGTTTTTCTATCGCGGTCGGCGAGATGCCGTAATGGGTCGCGTGGTAGATGGCTTTGCCGTCCCGTATCACGAAAGCCTGTGGCGATTGATGGCGATGCGCAATGCGAACTGCAAGTGAATTAGAAAGGTCGCGATTTTGCTGAATGACGATGACGTTGACCTCGGCGTCCAGACTGCCTAGTTGATACATCACGTCGGCGCTAATACCACAGGTATCGCTGTGTTTTATCAACGCGATTGGACGCTCGTAAGAATCTAGAAACAGCGAATCCAGTTGTTCCTCGGTTGTTATCTGATTAAATTTTGCTGGCACTAAGTATTTCCTCCAGTGTAAAAATTTGGCGGCGGCGGATCGTATCTCCGCTCATCCGATCCGGGAAAAACCTTTCGGTAGGCGACAACATTCGTCGCGATTATCAGCGGAACTACAAAATAAATTCCAATACACAATGCCGCGTAACCGGCGATTACAAGTCCAAAATTGACCGCGATCAATCCGCCAACGCCGCCCAGATTCTTAAAAACCGCCCGAGAGCTTGTCGTTATGGCAGCAACCGCACCAATATTACGATCCACGATCAGCGGAAACGAAAAAATAAGCAGCGTATGAAGGCAAACCATTATAAAAATCAAGATTAGTTCGACGCCAATCGCCGCAACAATCAGCGACATTAACTCGTCCTGGCTCAAATTACTGCCCATAACGGTCGCCAGTAGAACCGGAACATAGATCACAACGTAAACCAGTATCATCGGAACGACGATCAACATCATTACGACCAGGCCGGGGACGAACCACTGCATTCCTTTCCAGAGATCGTCAAATGCGACCTGGTGGCCATCGATCTTGCGAAGATAAGCGTAAAACGTGCCGCAGGTCATCGCTCCCGCCGCGATAAAAAATGTCGCTCCGCCAATTATTCCGCCAACGAGCCAGATCGCGAATAATAGCCAGTAATCGCTCTTGAGATATTCGAGTGCCTCTTTAACGCATTCGATCGGCTTTATTACGCCGGTTCTGATCTCGATATCCTGCATACGCTATTTTCCGTCGTAGATATAGTTTACATAATCGTTGACCATTCGATCGCTCGAAAATTGCGGCGTCAGCGTTGCGATCGAATTTTTCATCATGCGGATCCAATCCATCGGAAGCCCGTGCGAGCCAATCGAGTAAAATGCGGGTATCAATTCGTTTTCGAGCACGGAATACAGATCGTCCGCATCCGCCTCGTCCATTTGCTCCGGGGTCAACCCGTTTGCCAGGTCGCCGATACCAAAACCATTGTCGCCATTATGGCCCTCGATCCACCATCCGTCGAGAATGGAAAGATTGAGAGCACCGTTCATTGCGGCTTTCATCCCGCTGGTTCCGCTGGCTTCCATCGGGCGACGCGGCACATTCATCCAGACATCCACGCCCTGAACCAGAAAACGCGCGACCTCCTGATCGTAGTCTTCTATAAAAACTGCTCGCCTTTGCCAGTTGGAATCATGATTGATGCTCATCAGCTCCTGCAGAATTGTCTTTGCCGTGCGGTCCTGCGGGTGGGCCTTTCCGGCAAATACAAACTGCACGGGGCGTTCGGCATCATCGACCATTTTTAGCATTCGCGGCAGATCCGAAAACAGCAGATCCCAGCGTTTGTAGGCCGCGACCCGTCGAGCAAAACCGATTGTCAAAAGATCCGGCGAGAATAGTTTTTGAGTATTTTCGTGTTCATTGATGGTGTCGAGATTGCCGGTATTTTTTGACCGGGTTCGTTCGCGGATATAGGCGATCAGAATATTTTTCAGAGTTCGGTGAGCGTTCCAGATATCGCTGTCAGCGATCGAGTTTACCTGGGCGGCCCACGTTTCCTGGTCGCGGACAATCTCGTGCCAGTTTTTCCCCAACTGACGTTCGTACAAACTCTGAAAGACCGGAGCCACCCAGGTCGGCGCATGAACACCGTTTGTTACAGACGTGATCGGTACCGATTCGGTGTCCGACAGGTCAGGAAACATCTTGAGCCAAAGGTCGCGCGACACCTCACCATGTTTTTTGCTCACGCCGTTTGCCGAGCGGCACATCCGGATTGCGAGTGGCGTCATGCCAAAAAATTCGGTGTCGTCCGAAAGGTTGGAACGGCCAAGGGCGAGGAATTCGTCGTTCGTCAATTTTAGTGACGCGATGTAATCATCGCTGAAACAATCGCCAAGAATTTGCGGGTCAAACGAGTCGTTTCCCGCGTCGACCGGCGTATGTGTAGTAAAAACGCACTGCTCCCGCACCGCACGGACCGCACCGACGAAGGAATGATCGGGATTTCGGGCAAGGTGTTCGTGGGCGAGTTCGAGCGTCGAGAATGCCGCGTGGCCCTCGTTAAGATGGAATACCGATGGTGCGATCCCGAGTTTTCTCAGAAGCCGCACGCCGCCGATACCGAGTATTTTTTCCTGAACGATACGTGTTTCCGTGTCGCCGCCATAGAGGTGGCCAGTGATCAGACGGTCAACCTCGCTGTTTTGGGGTACGTTGGTGTCCAGGAAATAAAGCGAGATCCGCCCGATCCGGGCGAGCCATGCCTGAGCGGTAACTTCGCGGCCACGAATGTGTACGCACACGGTCATCCGTTCACCATTTGATTCAAATACAGGTGTTAAAGCCAGTTCGGAGTCGAAGATGTCGTTGTACGTCTCCTTTTGCCAGCCATCATGGGCAATTCGCTGACGAAAGTAACCAAAGCGGTATAACAAACCGATGGCCGTCAGCGGCAGATTGAGATCACTCGCGGATTTTAAATGGTCGCCCGCCAGGATACCGAGGCCGCCCGAATAATTGGGAAGCGATTGATGAACGCCGTATTCGGCACAGAAATACGCGACCGGTTTTTCGGCCGTCGGCCTGTTCCGGTTTGTTGTCTGTTTCGGCTCCGCGAGATATCTTTCAAACTGCTGGTTAAACCGTCGGAGGCGTTCGATATAACCGATATCAGCAGAACGCTGCCATAACCTGAGTTCTTTGACCTTTTTTAGGAAAACGCGGGGATTTTGTTCGCACTTGTCCCAGAGAGCCGGGTCGATGTCGCGAAAAAGCGCGGTGCCCTCGGGCTGCCACGACCAATAAAAATTTAACGAAAGGCGATCCAGAGAACGCAAAGTTTCTGGCAATTCACGATTTAATTCAAAATCGGTCCTAAAGGTCGGTTCGGGTTCCGGGCTTACTGCTTGTTGTGTCGCGATATCAGTCGAGGCCTCCGTCATAAATGCGTTGAGAATATTGCGAAAGGTAAGTTTCGAATATAAACAATGTAAGTCGGAGTATCAAATCTTGTGTTAATTACCTGACGGAGCGGAACTTTTTAAATCCGAAAGATGACCGACCGGCATGAATTGATAGTGGATCGCCACCAAAATACCAAACACGGTCCCGATGCCTATCAGGAGCGCCGTGATCCGCAGGTAGTTTGCAAAATTTCCTAATCCAATCATCCACCAGGCAAACCCCATGACCACACCGCCGAACGCAAAAAACAGCGGGATCGTAAAAAGTTGATATCTGAATTTTCGGGAACGGGATTCGCGGGAGCGAAAGATGATGGGTTTCAAGCGATCGTATTCCCACGCGACCAGATAGAGTGCGGCGAGGCTCATCAAAATAGTGATTACCCATGTTCCCTTAAATCCGACCGACGCGGTCAGGACGGCAATATTTGCGATGATCGGCAAAAACATCATCGCTCCAAGATGAGATGTGCGCGGGATCAAAAGCAGGATGGCGGCTATCATTTGTCCCCAACCGATAAATTCGTAATAAAAACCCGTTTGATACAAAGCGTTGAAATAATGGCCGACAGGATGCGAGTCGGGCAAAATCGTGAACGGCTGATGGATGATCTTGGTATAACTCGGAGGAATAAAACCGATGGCGAGCAGGACGCGGGTGAATGCCGTAAAAATCTGCGTCCAC
>JBGTCS010000293.1:0-3462 GCA_041748715.1 Pyrinomonadaceae bacterium
GAAGCCAGCTTAATTTCCCTACTTATCCAAAAACCTCGCAATTCCCTTTTTACAATCGTCGCTCATACGGGCGATGGCGTTGGTTTCGACGCCTTTTTCGACGGCGGTTTCGAATGTGTCGCCGTCGATTTCGTAGAGGAGTTTTTTGGTCGCACTTACGGCCGAGGAGCTGACTTTAGTGTAAATGGATGCGAAGTCCATAACGGCGGATTCGAGTTCTTCATCGCCGACGATGCGGTTGACGAGGCCGAGGCCCACGGCTTCTTCGGCTGAGTATTCGAAGCCTTGAGTTAGCAGTTCAAAGCTTTTCTTTTCGCCGAGATTTCGACGCAATATCGCGGCGACCATAGCGGGGACGAAACCGATCTTGACCTCAGGATAGCCAAAACGGGCAGACTTTGTCGCGACAACGAGGTCGCACGCCGTTGCTAACCCGCATCCGCCGGCGAGAGCACGGCCGTGGACGGCAGCGATGACAGGAACCGTGACGCTGCGGATCAGCAGGAACAGCTCGGCCAGCGAACGGGCGTCGTCGAGATTTTCTTCGTAGGTTGCGTCCGCGATCTTTTGGATCGACGACAGATCGGCTCCGGAACAGAAATCTTTTCCGGCGCCGCGAATAATGACGGCGCGCAGCGAATCATCCGCCCCGGCCTCGCTCAAAGAGTCTTTTAACGCCGCAATCAGTTCGTCATTTAAGGCATTTCGCTTTTCGGGGCGATTAAGCTCAATGATGCGGATGCGGTCGTGACCTAAGATTGTAATTACGCTATTCATGTTGTGCGGATGATTTTGTTATGCTGGTCAGCATCTTAGCCAATTCCGTCCGGTCTTCGTCCAAAGAATTAAATTCTGCCTCTGATATATATTCGCCAAATACGAGCAATTGCAGCCAATACTCAGTCTCGGCAGCCTTGCGCCTCGCTACGCCCATTTCCAATGCGAATCGTTCGCGGTTCTCACCATATACCGCTTCCTTTACATGCTTCCCAATGTTAGTGCCCGCAAATAAGACCTCCCGGCTCAGCGTAAATTCTCTTTTTTCATCGACCAGATATCTGTGAAGCCGAACGATCCGCATAGCAAAAGCAAGCGATTTTACAACGATGGGATTGTCGGTATCCGGCCTCATTTAATTACTCATTACAAATTGATAATTACAAATTATTTACCGTAAATAATCGTTAATTGCCAATGATTAATTGTTAATTATGCATTGCGAATCTTCGGGTTATCGGTATCAGGCTTCATCTAATTACCCATTACAAATTGATAATTCCAAATTATTTACCCTAACTAATTGTTGATTGACAATGATTAATTGTTAATTATTGACTTCTCCGACGATCAAAACACCTTGGCGGCTCTGTCGATCTCGGCGGCAAAGTTTTCGATAGTTTTTGAAACGATGATCATCTGTTCCGCCGCTTCTTTCCAATCGCGCTGTTCGATCGCTTCGCGGACGCCGGGCAGCGTTTTGACGCCATAACCGGTATAAAATCCGGGAGCGTAGATCTGATGCCGGAACCAGTCGCGTCGGGGCAGGCCTTCGGACCGCGTCAAAAACCGCTCAGTATTTAAAAGTATCGCATCGAGAGAACGCTGATCGGCGGCGGAAAGCTGTTTGCCGCCCGAGGCTTTTTGATACGAACGGGCACTTTCCTGCAGCTTGGCAAGGGCGTTCTGAAGCGGTGCAAAATTGAGGAACGGGACCGGTTCTTTTGTCTTTGGATCGGCCAGATTATGCGTCGGGTCCTGAACGCCGCGCCACATTCCGCTTGTGATCGCCTGATTGACCGTCCGCGTATCTTCACGCATCGTGTCGGTCAGCCGCGAGACCTCGGCGACATATTGGCCGACGGTGTCGGCAAAATTTGTAAATTCAAATGGCAGCGTATCGGCATTCGCCAGACGCAGGACCGCGTGGCCGCACACTTTCGCAAGCGCAATACCGTAGGCAAATCCCGGATCGCCAAACCGCGAATAATGATCAAAAGAATCGTAGATCGAATGGTACGACCCGCCGCTGTTCTCGCCGCCAAAGCCAATATTAAGCGATGCGATGCCGAGATGCTGCAAAAACGGCGTGTAGTCCGAGCCGGAACCGAGGGCACCGATACGCAGGTCGCTGCGGGACATGGTCTCAGCACGCGAGGCAGCCGGACCGTTGACGATCCGGTTGGCCCGCGTACGTTCCCAAACGGTCATTTTTGTCTGCGGATCGGGAATGTCGCGGCCGACCTCATTGATAAATTTCTCCAGCGTGTGGGAACCGTCCATGCCCAGAAATCCGCGGCCGTTAGAATCGGTATTTATATAGACCGCCGCCTTTTTCCTTAGCTCGTCGGCGTGCGTCTCGACCCACTCGGTCGAACCGATCAGTCCTTGTTCCTCGGCGTCCCAAGCGGCGTAAACAATTGTTCGCTTTGGCCGCCATCCGGTTTTTGCGAGCTCGCCGATGGCTCTCGCTTCTTCCATTTCGGCGACCATTCCGCTGATCGGGTCGCTGGCCCCATTGACCCACGCGTCGTGATGATTGCCGCGAATGATCCATTGATCGGGTCGCTCGCTGCCCTGCATTTTGGCGATGACGTTGTAGATGGAGCGCATGTCCCAGTTGAATTCGAGTTTCATCCGCACGGTCGGAGTTTTTCCGCCAAAATGGTACGTCAGCGGCAAAGCACCTCGCCATGAGTCCGGAACAACGGCGCCATCGAGATTTTTCAGAAGCGGCAGAGCATCACTGTACGAGATCGGCAGAACCGGGATCTTGGTCAAGGTCGGGGCGTCCTTTATATTGATGCGTTTGGCGTTTTTTGTTGCTCCGATGCCTTTTGTCAGCGGATCGCCCGGAAACAGCGGCATATCCATGACCGATCCGCGTTGGACGCCGTCCTCGCTGCGAAAAGGTCCTTTTGGATAGACATCGCCCTGATAATAACCATCGTTTCGCGGGTCGGAATAGATCAGACACCCGATAGCTCCGTGCTCGGCCGCGACCTTTGGTTTGATCCCGCGCCAGGCACCGCCGTAACGCGAGATGACGATCTTGCCTTTGACATCGATTCCGCGAAGCTCGAGTTCGTCATAGTCAGCCGGCGTTCCGTAATTTACATACACCAGCGGCCCAGTCACATCGCCATCGATCGAATAGGCGTTATAGGTCGGCAATTGCTCGTCCTGCTGGCCCGAGGTTGCGTCCTCTTTTAATTCGGGTTCGGTGAGTTTTAATGTGTATTTATCGGGCGAGGTCATCTCGACAAGACGCGTTTTCGGTGTCGGAAAGAGCACCTCAAATTCCTCGATCGCCGTGTCAAAACCCCATGACCTAAATTGAGCGGCCATGAACTCGGCGTTTTCTTTCCCGTATTTTGAACCGAGATGATGCGGCCGCGCCGAGAGACGCTTCATCCAGTCGCGGAGGTTTTCTGCTTTTAGAAAGGAATCAAATTTTGATTCGAG
>JBGTCS010000294.1:0-6822 GCA_041748715.1 Pyrinomonadaceae bacterium
TTACCAAAGGCTGGGAAAAGCTTTCCTTTGGCCCCGGAATTAGTGAGAACGTTTTTGCTTTACATGTATCGGCTGCTCGTCCGGACACGATTTGGGCAGGCACGGCAAATTCAGGCGTTCTGGTTTCGAGAGATAACGGCAAAACGTGGTCGAGGACCAGCGGTGCTGTCGATAACGTTCCTATTAGTTCGATCTCATCTGATCCAAAACGTCCGGATCAGATTTATGTTGGAACGACGCAGACATTTTATGTCAGCCGAGACAATGGTAAAACATGGCTTCGTCGCGGGGGCAGCCTGCCGCTTGGCAACTTTACCAGTATCCTGATAAACCCTGACAATACGGACGAAATACTCATTTCCAGTGCACTCGACAACGATGGCGGTATTTATATGTCAACGGATGCGGGTAATAAATGGAAGCGGGTTGATACCAAGGATATGAAGATCCCGAGTCGACGCGTCTGGTCGATGGCCTTCGATCCGAACGATTCGAGCCGTGTTTTTGCAGCCACGCATTCCTCTGGTGTATATAAGATCGAGCGATCGGTCCGAACGTCGGCAGGAATGTAAAAGTTGCTAATTTCTAACAATAAATTGAGGCGACCGCTCTGCGGTGTGCCTCTTTTTTGTTTGTAACTTGGAAAGTGCCGAAGACAACTCTATAATTTGAAAAGATTAGGAGCCAAAATCTTGAACCAAGTGATCGCCCGCGAATCCGTATCAGGAAACGCAAAATTTCAGGTATCGCAAGTACCATTTTCCGAGATCCCACACCAGTCGCGCTTATTTCTCGAATACCAGCACGACCCAGGCTCGCTCAAAAAATACTATCCAAATGCCGTCAATTCGACATGCGAGATCGGCAGTTACATTCCAAAAGTTCTCGCAAATTACAAGGCCGATCGAGATATCTTGTGTGATGCGCTGTTGGAAATAAATGCCGGGTTTGGGGCGAACGATCGGACGCTTCAGAATATAAAATTGCTTCGCCAGCCGGATACGGTCGCCGTTGTAACCGGCCAGCAGGCCGGGCTCTTTACCGGGCCACTCTACACCATTTATAAAGCTTTGTCGGCCATCCGCGAGGCCGAATGCCTGACCGAACAAGGTTATAAAGCAGTTCCGGTTTTCTGGGTAGCGACCGAGGATCATGATTTCGACGAAGTCTCGAAAACTTTTGGTATCGACAGCAAGGGCGAGCTCGTCGAGTCTAAGACAGAGCCGACGCATTGTTACGAAAATCTACCAGTCGGGTATATAAAACTCGATGATACGATTGGAACTGCGATTCATAAATTGATCGATTCGTTCCGACCGACCGCGTTTACCGATGAGGTTCAAAGCCTGTTAAACGACAATTGGAAACCCGGCGAGTACCTCGGTGACGCGTTTTCTAGACAGTTAATGCGTTTACTGGGCGATCGGGGACTGATTATTCTGTGTCCGCTGCACAGCACCCTAAAACGCCTGGCGGCCCCGCTTTATGTAAATGCGATATTACGATCGGCCGAGATCGTCGATGCTCTGCGAAATCGAAGCGATGAGCTGATTGCCGAGGGTTACGCCGCCCAGGTTCACGTCGCCGAAGATTACTTTCCCCTATTTTGGCAATCCGCCAACAATACTCGCAATGCGCTCAAAAAGACGGATCGCGGGACTTATGTAAAAAAAGACGGTACTCGCGAATTTACTCTCAAGGAAATGGCCGAACTCGCCGATCTCGAGCCGACCCATTTTAGTCCCAGCGTCGTACTTCGATCCGTCGTGCAGGATTTTATCCTTCCGACCGTCTGCTATTTTGGCGGAGCGGCCGAGATCGCATATTTTGCCCAAAGCAGTGAGGTTTATCGGATATTGGACCGGCCGGTGACGCCGATCTTTCATCGTCAGAGTTTTACGATTGTTGAATCGAAGCATGCCAAGTCGTTACGGAAATACGATCTTGAGTTTTCGGATCTGTTTGACGGTTTTGACAGTCTTTTACCAGGCATCGTCGAAGAATATCTGAATGCTGACGCAGCGACAGTTTTTGCGGATGTTGAGCAGAAGATAATCGCCGAGCTTGATAAGCTTGATCATAAATTATCGCATATCGATGGCTCGCTGACCGATAATCTGGCAAAACGACGGCGAAAGATCGTGTATCACATCGGTGCCATGCGTCATAAATTTCATAATGTCCAGATCCGGAAAGACGAGGTCGTCCGCCGTCAGATCGAGGCCATGTTCACATCTCTGCTTCCCAATAAATACTTACAGGAGAGGACGCTGAACATCTCTTACTTTCTGAACCGTTACGGGCTAAATTTTGTCGATTGGATATACGAGTCGATCGATTTGGACGACAAATCGCATCGCGTGGTTTATCTCTGATTTGTTAAAGTTTGATCGATGTCGAATTTGGTCTCAAAAATCAAGATCCTGCCCGATATTCTCGCCAACCAGATCGCGGCGGGCGAGGTGGTTGAGCGCCCGGCCTCGGTCGTAAAGGAGCTTGTCGAAAACGCCATCGATGCCGGGGGCACGCGGATTCGGATCGATGTCGAACTGGGCGGTCGGCGTCTGATGCGGATAGCAGATGACGGCGAAGGGATGGTTCGCGATGACGCAATTCTGTCCTTTGAAAGACATGCTACGTCCAAAATCCGAACTGCTGAGGATTTGGCAGTGATCGGTACACTGGGTTTTCGCGGCGAGGCCCTCGCGTCCATCGCATCGGTTGCCAAGGTCGAACTGATAACAAAAACCCTATCGGATCCGGTAGCTACGCTGGTGACTGTAGAAGGCGGTCGGCTTTTGGACGTCAAGGACGCGGCCCGCGACACGGGAACCACCATCTCGGTGCGGGACTTGTTTTTTAACACACCGGCCCGACGCAAATTTATGCGTTCCGAGGCGACCGAGAATTATCATCTGACCAGTATCGTCACGCATTACGCACTTGCTCATCCCGAGATCGCGTTCACACTGACGAACAACGGCCGCGAAGTGATCCGTGTCTCGCGCGCCAAGGACCTTCGCGAGAGGGCGTTTCAGATCTTTGGCTCCGCTCTGATCGAGAGCCTTTTGCCCGTCGATGGCGGTCGCGAATATGTCGCCAAAATTACAGGATTTGTGTCGGCCCCCCGCGAACGGCGGACAACGCGGGACGCTCAATATTTCTTTGTGAACAACCGTTTTGTTCGTGATAAGACAATCGCCGGTGGGCTGTTAGAGGGATTTCGGTCCGTGCTGCCACACGGCGTTTATCCGGTGGCTTTTCTGTTTATCGAAATGCCATTCGACGAGATTGACGTAAATGTACACCCGGCTAAGACTGAGGTGCGTTTTCGTCGGGGCGAAGCGGTCAAGGATGCAATCGCGGAAGCGATCCGTGCCGCTCTCGCCAAGGCTGGGATAACCGGCGATGGACGATCGGAATATCTCAGAGATCCGGAGCAAATGGTATCTTCGCCGGGGACAAAAGATTTGCCTTCGGAACTAATCCAGTCGGGCATCGGATTTGGAATTGAAACTCCCGAGCGCGCTCAAATGCCGCTTACGAAACCGATTTCGCCCGAATCTTTGTCCGGTGAGTTCCCACAGGTCCGCGACGTGGGAGAACAAGGCGAATTTGCCCATTCGCCGAACGAAGGAGGTGTCGAACCACATAAAAATTTTTTTGTGGACGAAGGCATTTCAGTGCCGGAAAGCCGGGTGAGTCCTTCTGGATATGCCGAACTGCCGCCGGTTGACTCGGCGGCAAATATCGCAAAAACGCTTGACATCCAGGATCTTACGGCGTCCAAGATACTGCCGCTTGGCCAACTCCATGAGAGTTTTATCATTGCTGTGGATGACGAAGGATTGTTATTGATCGACCAGCATGTCGCGCACGAACGGATTCTTTTTGATAAATTCCGCAAGGGCGAGTTAGACCGACCGATCGAATCGCAGAACCTGCTGCTGCCCGACACCATTGACCTATCGCCCGCGCAGTCAGAGGCTTTTCAGCTTATCGAGGGCGATCTCGAAGCACTTGGTTTTGGATTGATGCGTCTGTCTGGGCGGACCGTTGCGATCAAAAGTATTCCGACCGACCTACAGCCATCCGAAGCTCGAAATCTCTTTGCAGAAATTCTCGATACAATCGATAAAGAGAAACGAGGCGGACCCAAATCTACTTTTCGCGATAATATTGCCGCGACTTTGGCGTGCAAAGCTGCCGTCAAGATCAATATGAAGCTCACGCCGGAAAAAATGCGTTGGATGATCGACCGCTTGTTGATAACGACCTCGCCGACGACGTGCCCGCACGGACGACCGGTGATCCTGCGACTTTCGATGAAAGACATCGAACGCGGTTTTCATCGAACCTGATTTACATTTGCGGAGAGTTATCCGGCTATTGGATTACTGTTGATACCGTCGCCTGAATGCCGCCCACCCGTCGAAATCCATAATCACGTGCCAAGCAATTTGTAAAAAACATGAATTAGGTTAATAATGGGTTTGTCTGGATTCGCAACTAAGTAAAATATCCGGCCGTCGACGGCCCAATTAATCGAAATTCCAAAAAAAATTTCGGCCATTGTCATTCCATCAATGAAGAGGATAAACCTGCAAAGAGCCAAAGCTCAGATCGCCCGACCCAATACTATACGCGATATAAACCGTCGCATAGTGCTTAATTATGTCCGCGATCAGTCGCCGATCTCGCGCTCAGAGATCGCCCGACGAACCGAGCTCCATCGATCGACTGTTTCGGTAATAACCGACGACCTCGTCTCGGCGGGCCTGATTGTCGAATTTGGCGAAGGCAGTTCGTCCGGCGGTCGAAAGCCTACTCTCTTTAAACTAAAATCCGGTACGCCGGTGGCAATTGGCGTTGACGTCACACCGCGAACAACGACCGTTGCGCTCGCCGATCTGGCGGGGAAGATAATGGAGCAAGATTCATTTCCTACGTCGCCGGATATGGCGGTGATGACGAATCGGATTATGGATCGCGTAAAACGCCTCGCAAAAAAATACGACGAATACGAACTCGAGGTCGGCATTAGCGTTCCGGGCCTCGTGGATCAAAAACTTGGCTTGATCTTTCACATTCCGTATTTCGATTGGCGTGATTGGGATCTGTGCGAGCAGATCCAGGCCGAAACTCAGCTTCATGTGATCGTTGAAAACGATGCAAATACCAATGCGTTGGCAGAATTGTGGTTTGGCCACGAAAAGATCCGCCGCGCTGACACATTTGTATCGGTGCTGGTCGGCGAAGGAATCGGTACCGGCATAATCCTTGACGGTCAGGTATATCGCGGAGAAAAAGGAGCTGGCGGGGAATTCGGCCATATGATAGTTGGCGAAGATGCTCCCATCGACTGCTCGTGCGGCAGCAGGGAATGCTGGGAGGCCTACGCCTCGGAAAAGGCGATGATCGGCCGGTATCATAACCTCGTCAATGGAAACTCGCCCGATGCAGACGCGATCGAATTCGGCACATTGATCAAGCTTGCCGTAAAGGGTGATGAGCACGCTGTAACCGCATTACAAGAAACGGCATATTATCTCGGGAACGGTATTTCGAATCTTATCGTCGGTCTGAGCCCGCAAGTTGTTGTTGTCAGCGGAAAGATCACACAGGCCTGGAATTTATTTGCTGCTCAGCTAGATCGTGTGTCCGAAAGGAGCGTTTTGGCGGGTCTGCCGCCGACCGAACTGATACCGTCGTCGCTCGGCGATACGCCGACTCTAATCGGTGCCGTCGGTTTGGTTTTGGCTCGAAAGTTCGGTTCCGTTGGATGATGGTGAAAATTTTAGAGGTCGATTTACGACCCTCCCTTGACATTGGGTTTGGCTTATATTAAAACTTTGTTGGAACTACCGACAAACACTATTATGCTGGTTGAAATCGTCGATTAGATATTGTTGGCGGTAATCGGGATTCTCAAGTACAAGACTGTTTGACCTATACTGTTAGTTGTCCCCAAGTTTATGATCTTAGGAGATATATGTTTATGCGCAAAACGTTAGATATTACGAGGTTGGTTTATTCACTGGCCGTTATTATGGCATTTGCCGTCGGCGTGATTCAGGTCAGTGGCCAATCACAGGCGGTAAATGGCCAGATCGAAGGCGTGGTGACGGATGCCGCAGGTTCGGCTGTACCAAGTGCTTCGGTAAGTGTGCGGAACGTCGACACGGGCTCAGAGCGTACGCTGACGACCGACGCCAGCGGCGTTTTCCGGTTTCCCCTGCTGCCGCTGGGCAGCTACCGATTAACTATCGAAGCGGCAAATTTTAAGCGGTTGGTGCGCGAGGGCATAACTCTCACAACGGGACAAACAGCGACCGTAAATTCGGTTCTCGAGGCCGGTGGTATTTCGGAAACGGTGACGATAACGTCGGACGCTCCGATCGCCGACCCGGGCAAGATCGATGTTGGACGCGTTATGAATACGCGCGAACTCCAGAATCTGCCCCTCGTCTCGCGAAACCCATACAACTACGCACTGCTTCAGGCAAATGTCACCGGGCGTCCAAATGCCGAATTTGGTGTGCCGCGTATCAATGCAAACGGCTACACGCGTCGAACCAATTATCAGCTTGACGGTAATAATAATACTCAGGCCGACCGCGGTGGTATTCGTCTGATGCCTATCTCCGACACGTTTATTAGTGAAGTTCAGCTTGTGACCAACGGTTTCTCCGCCGAGTTTGGTAATACGCCAGGCTTGATCATGAATGCAGTGACGCCGAGCGGTACAAACCTCTTTCATGGTTCGGGAAGCTATCGTTTTCGCCGCACTTCGATGTCGTCTAAGCCTTTTAATACATCGCC
>JBGTCS010000295.1:0-13196 GCA_041748715.1 Pyrinomonadaceae bacterium
TGAAACAAAAACCGCTCTTCGCGTTAGAAATCTCGAAACCAATAACGAACGCTGGTTGATCAATAACGTAACGCGAGACGATCAGGAATCGCGTGCGACCCGTGACGCTTTTCCGGGTTACGCTTTTATGCCGGACGGACGATCATTGATAGTCCCGATCAACGGCAAGATCAAACGTGTGGATTTTGCGACCGGCGTCGCCACCGATGTTTCATTTACGGCTAATGTCGAGGCAGAGATCGGGCCGCGGGTTCATTTTGACTATCGGGTTGACGATTCGGCGATGGTTACGGCCCGTCTCATCCGCTATCCGGCACTCTCGCCCGATGGAAAACGGGCGGTCTTTACGGCTTTTGACAAGCTCTACACGATCGATCTCCCGTCTGGTAAGCCGCAGCGGCTCACGACTGGAACAGGCGGCGAATTTATGCCCGCATGGTCACCGGACGGAAGTTCGATCGCCTATGTCACCTGGTCAAATCAGGGCGGCCATATTTACAGCGTCGCGTCCGGGGGCGGCACACCCCGCCGGCTAACGAATTCCGCGGCGTTCTATACGTCCCCGGTCTATTCGCCGGACGGTTCCAAAATCGTGTATGTTACGGGTGCTGTTGACGACCATCTTTTTGCTGACATTCGCGAAGGCCATGAGTTCTCATCGCCGGAGGAAGCAATTCTTCACGGCCACGAATCACGTGAAATTACCGGATCTGGTGGCTCGACCGGTCTCGATCTCCGATATATACCGGCAAACGGCGGTGATTCCAAACTTATCGCCCCGACACAGGGCGGCCGTTTTCCCCATTTTACAAAAGACAGCGAAAGGGTGTTTCTGACCACGAACCAGGGCCTCGTTTCAGTCAGACTTGACGGCTATGATCGCCGTACCCATCTGAAAGTGACCGGCAAAGGTTCGCCCCCAAATTTTCCAAATGCGGGTGTAATTAAGCTTTCGCCCGATGGAACTAGAGCTTTCGCTGAACTGCAGGGCCAGCATTATATTGTCACTGTCCCAAAGGCCGGTAAAGAAACTGTCAATGTCAGTCTCGCCTCGCCGACGTCGAATGTGCCGGTCAAAAAAATGTCCGTCCTCGGCGGCGATTTTCTCAACTGGTCGGGTGACGGCAAATCGGTTAGCTGGTCATGGGGAACAAAACTGTACCACCAGCAGATCACCGACGATAAACCAGAATCAGTCGATATCACGGTCGAATCCGCCCGCCATAAGCCAAAAGGAACTGCGGTTTTGAGCGGTGCCCGGATCATTACGATGAAAGGCGACGAGATCATCGAAAAAGGCGATATCGTCATAACCGATAACCGCATTACCGCTATCGGAGCTAAAGGAAAAGTATCGATCCCGGCGGGTGCGACCGTTGTGGATGTTTCAGGAAAGACGATCATCCCCGGATTCGTCGACGCTCACGCTCATATGTGGCCGCCGCGCGATCTGCATCAATCTCAAGTCTGGCAATATCTTGCAAATCTGGCGTACGGCGTAACGACTACACGCGATCCTCAAAGTTCGACGACCGATGTATATACCTACGCCGATCTGGTCGAAACCGGTGAAATTCTCGGACCGAGAGTTATGACCACGGGGCCGGGAGTTTTCTCAAGCCTCGGTTTAGAAGAAAAAGAAGCGGTAAATAATTACATCAAGCGGTATAGCGACGCCTACAAAACAAACACCTTGAAACAATACGTCGTCGGCGACCGAGTTGTCCGCCAGCTGGTCGCGATGGCCTGTAAGGAATACGGGATCACCCCAACGACCGAAGGAGCTCTCGATATGAAGCTAGATCTAACTCAAATGATCGATGGCTTTTCGGGACACGAGCATTCGCTCCCTCTTCAGCCGATCTATAACGATGTCGTCCAGTTCGTTGCAAAGACTAAAACCTATTACACGCCGACGATTTTGGTAGCATACGGCGGCCCGTGGGCGGAGAATTATTTTTTCCAAAACACCGATGTTCTGAATAATCAAAAGCTGCGACGCTACATTCCGGGCGAGCTTGTTAATGCAATGATGCGCCGCCGCCCGCAATGGTTCAGGCCCGAGGAATATAGTTTCAAAGAGATCGCCAAAGGGGCAGCTGACATCGTTAAAGCTGGTGGACGAGTTGGCATCGGCGGTCATGGCCAGATGCAGGGCCTCGGCGTTCACTGGGAGATATGGGCCGTCCAATCCGGCGGCATGCCGACGCATGATGCGTTAAAAGTAGCGACTATTTTCGGTGCCGAAGCCATCGGCTTGAATCAGGATGTCGGCTCGATTGAACCCGGCAAATTGGCTGATCTGATCGTGTTGGACCGAAACCCACTGGCCGATATTCGAAACACAGATTCGATAAAATTTGTTATGAAAAACGGCGAGCTGTTCGAAGGCGACACGCTGACTCAGCTCTGGCCGGTTCAAAAGAAATTGGATAAACAGTATTGGTGGGATATCGAGCCAAAATAGTTTTGCACTTGGACAAACGATATGCGGAGTGGAATGTGTGTTTTCATATACCGGTCCGCATATATGTAGCATTTTTACCCGCCGGTTTGATAGTTGATCTCACCAAAGCTTAGGATTGGAGCTATTCCGACTGTTTGTAAACGATAGGTCGGCTTGCTCGGACGATGATTGATCTGTGATGCATGACTCGGCAACTCCAAACGTCAAAGGCGGGGCGATCGCCGAACGAATAACGGTTCGCGGACTGGTGCAAGGTGTAGGGTTTCGCCCCACCGTTTGGCGTCTAGCCCGCGAGCTGAGTCTAAGCGGCACGGTTTCGAATAATGGCGGCGGCGTTGAGATTTATATTTGCGGGGAAATCTCCAATATCGAGAAATTTGTTTTGGCGATTCGCGCGAAAACTCCTGCCTTATCCCGGATTGATTCTATAACCAGAACGACCGTTCCCGTCGAGCCGGGTCAGGCTGAATTCCGTATTATTCACAGCGATAGCTCGGCAGTGACGACCGGAATTGTTCCGGATGCGACCGTCTGTGATGAGTGTCGGGCGGAAACACTCGATACGTTTGCCCGACGCTTTCGCTATCCTTTTACTAACTGCACAAATTGCGGCCCTCGTCTGTCGATCATTGAGAATATTCCTTATGATCGGGCAAATACGACAATGCGCGGGTTTGAGATGTGCTCGGGTTGTCGTGATGAATACGAAGATCCGGCCGATCGCCGATTTCACGCTCAACCTGTGGGGTGTCACAAATGCGGCCCTCGGGTATGGCTCGAACGAGCAGACGGACGGCCTATGTCAGTCGATGCATTTACCACGCTCGACGACGTCGATGCGGCGATAACCTTGATTCATCGAGGCTCGATAATTGCGATCAAAGGCATCGGCGGATTTCAGCTTGCCTGCGACGCGACAAATGAAGCAGCTGTTGAGCGACTCCGCAGCCTGAAGCACCGACAACGAAAACCTTTTGCCTTGATGGTGCGAGACATAGAGGTCGCCCGCCAGATCTGTCAAATCGAT
Organism: Pyrinomonadaceae bacterium; assembly: GCA_041748715.1. Lineage (GTDB taxonomy): Bacteria > Acidobacteriota > Blastocatellia > Pyrinomonadales > Pyrinomonadaceae > OLB17. The sequence goes on from JBGTCS010000295.1 coordinate 3,495, forward strand.
GACATCGAGCAAGAGCTGCTGTTGGGAGCGGCGGCACCAATAGTCATCCTCGAACGACTCATCGGCCCAACGTCCAAGATCGAACCTGCGGACGATGTGAAATCACCTCGATTTCAGCGAGAACCTTCGGAACTGAATGTTTCCATTGCAGACAGCGTCGCACCGGGCATAAATTCGCTCGGTTTGATGCTGCCGAATACGCCGCTTCACCACTTGATCTTGAGCCGGATACCGCGTCCGATCGTTCTAACATCTGGAAATATTTCCGATGAACCGCAGTCAATCGATAACGATCATGCCGCGAAACATCTCAGCGGTATTGCCGATTATTTTCTATTGAATGACCGACCGATCGCTCAGCGGGTCGATGATTCGGTTGTAAGGCTGATGGCGGGCGAGACTCGTGTGCTGCGCCGGGCCCGTGGGTACGCTCCTGCGCCGTTTGTCCTTCCGTCGGGCTTCGAATCGGCACCGCCGATCCTCGCGTTTGGCGGCGAACTAAAGAACACTTTCTGTCTTATTCGAGATGGACAGGCGATAGTCTCGCAGCACATCGGCGATCTCGAAGACGCCAAAACTCAAGCCGATTACCGCCACAATCTTAACCTGTATGAAAGGCTTTATCAGCATCGGCCGGCGGCTCTCGCCTGTGATCTTCATCCCGAGTATTTGTCCAGCAAATTGGCCCGCGAACGATCAGAAACGGAAGATATACCAGTCATAGAAACGCAGCATCATCATGCTCATATGGCATCGTGCCTGGCCGAAAATCTGGTTCCGATCGACGCCCCGCCGGTTATCGGTGTTGCACTCGATGGGCTTGGTTTCGGAGATGACGGCACGTTTTGGGGCGGCGAATTTATGCTTGCGGATTATTCCGGTTACAAGCGTCTCGCGGCGTTCAAACCTGTTGCAATGATCGGCGGCGAGATGGCGATGAAAGAGCCGTGGCGAAATACCTACGCCCACCTGATGGCCGCCATTGGTTGGCAGGATTTAGCCCGGAATTACAGTGGTCTCGAACTGTTTGATTTTTTGGAACAAAAGCCGCGTGCGACACTCGACGCAATGATCGCTCGCGGCGTTAATTCGCCGCTGACGAGTTCCGCCGGGCGTTTATTCGACGCGGTTGCTGCCGCCATCGGGATCTGCCAGAAACAGGCGGTATATGAAGGTCAGGCTGCTATCGAACTGGAAGCGTCCATCGACCATGACACATTGCAATCCAACGACCAGGCGGCTGCATACCCGTTTTCTATTCAGCGTGGCGCGGGCTCCGGTCTGTTCTATTTGGACCCGTTGTCGATGTGGTGGGCATTGCTCGGCGATCTCGCATCAAAAACGCCGGCACCGATCATGGCTTCGCGCTTTCACCAAGGGTTGGCAATAGCGATCGTGCAGATGATCGCCAAGTTGAATCAATTCGGGATCGTTAATACGCCGGTGACAACCATCGCGTTGTCCGGCGGGGTATGGCAGAATAAGGTGTTGTTAGAACAAGTCGTCTGGCGTCTCGAACAGCTTGATCTGACGGTTTTAACGCAACGTGAGTTTCCGTCAAATGACGGAGGCTTGTCGCTGGGACAGGCAGCGATCGCGGCCGCCAAACTCTTGTCCGGGGCAAGCGCTACAGCCGCCGGTTAAGGGCCTTTTTCAGAATTATTTATTTTAGCCGTCCGAGGCTGGCGATTCAGATAGCAAAAATTATGTGTCTTGGTATTCCGGGAAAGATCGTTTCGCTCGAGGACGAGTCAAATAATTTGGCCACCGTCGATGTTGCCGGCGTAAAGCGTCGGGTGAATATTGCGTGTATCGTCGACGCCGACCATTCGCCGCAATCGTGCATAGGCGATTGGGTTTTGGTACATGTCGGTTTTGCGATGAGCCGGATCGATGAAACCGAGGCCGCCAAAACGCTCAAGCTTCTGGATGAAATGGGCGAGATCCGTGCCGAGATCGAAGCGATGCGAGGATCGGGCGCGGCATAGGTGGGGGCCATCTTCTTCAGCTTCTCATTACGGTCTCTGCGACTTTGCGTGAGCCTCAACCGTTGGCCAGGAAAAAATTTCGCGCTTAAAAAAGTTAAGATAAGGACCGAAAATAGGCTGACGATTTATTTCAAAGTTTAATGGCACAGGGCTCAACATCCGACTTCCTATATCCATTCCTCCACGGTGAGCGGCAGGACGCCGTTCGCATGGATGCCGCATTGATCGAATCGGTCAGGCAAAAGGCAGTGGACGGTGCCCGTGTAAAGGATCAGTTTTTTTCGGAAAATGCCGAAAAGATCGTGGCCGTCGCTCGCGTGATCGCAGATTGCTATGAATCGGACGGCAAACTTTTGACAATGGGAAACGGTGGATCGAGCTGTGACGCGGCACATATTGCGGTCGAGTTTCAACATCCGGTGACAGCCGGACGTCCGGCACTAACGGCCATGAATTTAGTATCCGACATGGCGATGATCACGGCCGTCGGCAACGATGTCGGGTTTGGGCATATTTTTACCCGTCAGGTGATCGCACTTGGAAAAAAGGGCGATGCGCTGATCGGAATTTCGACCAGCGGCAACTCGGATAATTTGCTGAATGCATTCGGCAAAGCAAAAGAGATGGGTCTCGCGACGATCGGATTGGCCGGCGGGACAGGCGGCAATATGCTCGCCAGTTCGAATGTCGATCACTGTCTTATCGCACCCACCGACAGCATCCATCGCGTCCAGGAATGCCATGTGATGATCTATCACATTCTCTGGGATCTTGTTCACACATTGCTTGCCGACAAACGAGGAGGACTTGTCATTAGTAAGTAGTCAGTTGTCAGAAAAAGGCAACTGACCACTGACAACTGACCACTGACCACTGCTTATGAAATATGTAGATGAATTTCGAGATCCGATAAAAGCCCAAACCCTGATCCACGAGATCGAAACGCTCGTCAAAACGATAGATCTAAAGGGCAAACGCTGTATTCAGATAATGGAGGTTTGCGGCGGGCACACGCATTCGATCTTTCGATACGGACTGAATCAGATGCTGCCGCCCGAGATCGAGTTTGTTCACGGCCCCGGCTGCCCGGTTTGCGTGTTGCCTATGGGACGCGTCGATGATTGCGTCGCACTTGCCGAAATACCTCATGTTATCTTTACGACGTTTGGCGATGCGATGCGGGTTCCGGGATCAAAAAAAAGTTTGCTTCAGGCAAAGGCCGAGGGTGCCGATGTCCGAATGGTCTATTCTCCGCTCGACTCGTTAAAACTTGCCCGCGAGAATCCTGATAAAGAGGTCATTTTCTTCGGCCTCGGGTTTGAGACAACGATGCCCAGCACGGCATTAACAGTTTTGCAGGCTCACAAGGACGGCGTCGAAAACTTCTCGCTTTTTTGTAATCATATCACCATCATTCCCACGATAAAGGCGATACTCGATTCGCCGCATCTTGAGATCGACGGATTTCTCGGTCCCGGCCATGTCAGCATGGTCATCGGCATCAGGCCGTATGATTTTATTGCTGATCATTATAAAAAACCGATCGTCGTCGCCGGTTTCGAACCGCTAGACATCCTGCATTCTATGTATATGGTCATAAAGCAGCTCGCCGAGGGCCGCAGCGAAGTTGAGAATCAGTACAACCGCATCGTTCCCGAACACGGCAGCGACCGGGCGCTCGAGGCGGTCCAGGAGGTGTTTGAGCTGCGCGAATTTTTTGAATGGCGAGGACTCGGTTCTATCGACCATTCCGGTGTACGAATCCGCGAAAATTATGCCCATTGGGATGCCGAGCGAAAATTCCTGGTTCCTAATCTAAAGATCGCCGATCCAAAATCGTGTCAATGCGGCGAGGTATTGAAAGGCGTGATCAAGCCGAAAGACTGCAAAGTTTTTGGAACACAATGCACACCGGATGTGCCGCTGGGCGCGTTAATGGTATCGAGCGAAGGAGCCTGTGCGGCTTATTACAATTACGGCCGGATACAGATACCAAAACGCGAGAAGCGCGGAGCGGCCCCTGTTTAATTTATGACCTCTGAAAATGCAGCACCAAAACGAGTGAGCCGTCTTCGTGAGACGACGATCAACATGGCGCATGGCAGCGGCGGCAAGAAGATGCGCGATCTGATCGAGGACGTTTTTCTGACGGCATTTCAAAATCCGCTGCTCGCACCGCTTGAGGATCAGGCGGTAATTAACCTCGCTGAGTTGTCAGCAGCAGGCGACCGTCTCGCTTTTACAACCGACAGCTATGTGGTGAACCCTCTCTTTTTCCCGGGCGGGAATATCGGTTCGCTCGCGGTCAACGGAACGGTAAACGACCTTGCGATGTGCGGAGCAATGCCGCTCTATCTGTCGTGCGGAATGGTGCTCGAAGAAGGCCTATCGGTCGATCTCCTTCGCCAGATCGCGGCCACCATGCGTGAAATGGCGGACGCGGCGGGTGTTTCGATCGTCACGGGCGATACTAAAGTCGTCGAACGCGGTGCCGCCGATAAATTATTTATCAATACTTCGGGGGTTGGTGTAATTCCCTCTGGTGTAAACATCTCGGCGCGGCGTGCCCAGCCAGGTGACAAAGTTATTATTAATGGCTACCTCGGCGATCACGGCTGTGCCATTCTTTTGGCCCGCAACGAACTCGCCATCGAGACCGATGTCAAAACCGACTGTCAGCCATTGCACGATCTGGTGAGAACGATGCTGACGACTTGTCCCGATATTCATTGTCTCCGCGATGCGACGCGTGGCGGTTTGGCAACAGTTCTCAATGAATTTGCCGAAAGTTCAAATGTCTGTATTCAAATCGATGAAAGCGATCTTCCGATCCGCGAAAACGTAAAAGGAGCTTGCGAGCTGCTCGGCCTCGATCCGCTTTATCTCGCGAACGAAGGGAAACTGGTTGCGATCGTCCCAGCCGAAAAGGCAGATCAGTTGGTCGAATCGATGCGCAAACATAAAGCAGGCCGCGAAGTCGCGATCATAGGCGAAGTAACCGAATCGCCCGAAAGCGTTGTCATTATGAACACCTCATTCGGCGGCAGCCGAATCGTCGATTTGCTTGTCGGCGAGCAACTGCCGCGAATTTGTTAGGGCGATTATCCACAGCGACGCAGGTTTCCGGTTTCGGACGTCTAATCTTCTCGACTAAAACTTTATCCCAGATTCGGCGTTGGGCGTTTTTGAGATTAAAGCCCAATGCACAAGCCCGCGCGTTAGCAAGGGCGGTACATCCGAGTCAGGTTTTCGGGGAAAGGCGTGACCTTCGAGTTGCGCGATACGCCCTTGCTTACGCGCAGGCTTGCGCACGGAATCGGAGATTTTACCCTAATGACGAATCCGGGTTTATATAATTTTAGCTGCATTATGCAGAAAAAGGCCGCTCGGTTAAGTTTCCGAACGGCCTCTCTCATTTCGTAAATAGTAATGGTGGAGACGAGGGGGATCGAACCCCTGACCTCTGCAATGCCATTGCAGCGCTCTCCCAGCTGAGCTACGTCCCCGCATTCCCAACGCAGTCTGCGTCAGAAGCGAATGTTGAATTTAGCGAAATTTACCGGGTCCGTCAAGTTTTGGATGTCAACGACCTTTAAATACCGGCTTGCGCTTTTCGAGAAACGCCGCCACGCCTTCCTGTTTGTCCTCGGTCGAAAAACAGATCGCAAACAAATCGACCTCGCGGCGTAAACCTTCATCAAGATTTGAACGAGACGCAAATTTTACGGCTTCTTTTGAAAGTTGGAGCGCGATCGGCGCTTTCTCGGCGATCTTTTCAGCCAGTTCCATTGTTTTGGATTCGAGCTCGTCGACGGGATGAACATGATTGACCAGACCAAATTTCAAAGCGGTTTGAGCGTCGATCATATCACCCGTGAGAATCATTTCCATCGCACGTCCCTCGCCGACGAGATTGGTCAATCGCTGAGTCCCGCCGCCGCCACAAATTATGCCGAGATTGATTTCGGGTTGGGCAAAACGCGCATTCTCGCTCGCTATTCGCAGGTCGCAGGCCATGGCAAGCTCGTTGCCGCCGCCGAGACAGAATCCGTTGACCATCGCGATGACGGGTTTTGGGAATTGCTCGATCGTATTGAAAAATGTTTTTTCGTGAAAAAGGTCGCGTTGCGTAACCGGTGTTTGCCCTTCAAACTCGGTAATATCGGCTCCGGCGATAAATGATTTTTCCCCGGCACCGGTTATGACCAGGACTCGGACCGTTTCATCCTTTCGCAATTCTTCAAGAGCTGCGACGCCCTCTGCATGTACTTTAATATTTAATGCATTGAGTTTGTCGGGACGATTGATGGTGAGGACAGCGACCTTGCCACGCCTCTCTAGTGTAATTGTTTCGTAATTGGACATAAATAAAAGCGAAAAGGTTTAAAAGTAAAAACGCGAAAAAGTTCAGATCGCTCGGCCCGTCACTTTTTCACGTTTTCACTGTTAAGCTTTTTCACTCATTTATACCGTCGACGATGTTGTCGTCGGCGATCCAGGCAACGAATAGGCGGAGCCAGCTTTCTTTTGGTTCCTCGATAGCGACGCCGATCCGCGATGTGCCGTAACTTGCCGGAATCACTCGAACGACCTGAGCTTTAACCTCAACTGGCACACCATTTGGACGGTGGGAACGGATATAGAGGTTGTCGCCTTGAGCTACCGGTTGATTCAGTTGAAAAAGAGCGCCGAGTGTTGAAATATCGTCAGTTTCTGTTGGTTCGCTCCAAGTTGCTCCGTCGTCGGAACGACCGGACACGACGACGGGCAAACGCAGTGCCATCCTGAGGGCGAACCGTTTTTCCTCATAGTGAGGTTGAATAGAGGCCATTACCAAATTTATATAGCGGCTTTTGAAATCAAATTACCCGGTTAGTCTAACACGAAACGGATGGCTGAGTAATCAATTGCGATCGATAACATTAGACAAAACTTTCTGTTACCGTCAGCTGCCACGTCCGCAAGGCCACAGGGAACCAATTAGACGAACCCGTTAAACGATAGTTATACTATATGCACTGACTAAACCCAAATTGTTTTGTTTGGGAAATTTATAAGTTATGACGCAAAAAGAAATTCAAAAAAAAGTTGTGATCCTGGGCTCGGGTCCCGCAGGTTTGACAGCGGCAGTTTACGCAGGTCGTGCGCAGTTGGAGCCGCTCGTTATTGACGGCCCTCAGCCGGGCGGGCAGTTGACCATAACGACCGATGTCGAGAATTATCCCGGATTTTCAAAAGGCATAATGGGGCCGGAATTGATGAACGAATTTCGCGATCAGGCTCTGCGATTTGGAACAGAAATTATAAATGTCTGGATCGATCGAGTTGACCTGTCGGCTCGTCCATTTACGCTATTTGGCAAAGACAGCGAAGACAGCACCGACTTCACAACCATCATCAAGGCCGACACGCTAATCATCTCGACCGGCGCATCGGCAAAATGGCTGGGAATTCCCGGCGAGGATCCGGTTCCCGAGGGACTCGGCGGTAACGGCGTTTCGGCGTGTGCAACCTGCGACGGTTTCTTTTTTCGTGGAAAGCCAATCGTAGTTGTGGGTGGCGGGGATACAGCGATGGAGGAAGCGCTGTTTTTAACAAAGTTTGCTTCTAGTGTTACCCTCATTCACCGCCGCAATGAGTTTCGTGCATCCAAAATAATGCAGGATCGCGTAGTGGCTCACGAAAAGATCGAAATTCTCTGGAATACCGAGGTTCGCGAAATAAACGGCACGCAGGAAGCCGGGGTTGAGAGCATTCGGATTTTTGATCGCGAAACAAATGTCGAATCCGTTATGCCGACCGAAGGTGTTTTCATCGCCATCGGACATAAACCGAACACCGACCTTTTTAAGGGAGTTCTGAATATGGACGAAGTCGGTTATTTGATAACCGAAGGCAAGACGATGAAAACCAATATTGAAGGCGTTTTTGCCTGTGGCGATGCTCAAGACGCATACTATCGACAGGCCGTGACCGCCGCCGGAACCGGCTGTATGGCAGCCATCGACGCTGAAAGATTTTTAGCAGAACATGAGGTGTCGGTCGAGCGACAGACGGCGACGAACTGGTAACATATGCCGATTTACGAATACAAATGTCAGCAATGCGGTACTCAAACCGAAACACGCCAAAGCGTTTCGGATGAGCCTTTGACGACGTGCGAAAAATGTCACGGCAAACTCGAAAAGCAATGGTCGCTTTCCGGATTTCAATTTAAGGGGGCCGGTTGGTACGTGACCGACTACGCCGCCAAAAAGACTGAGAAAAATACATCGGGCGAATCAACCGCAAAGCCCGAAACAGCATCAAAAGCAACAGACGACACAAAGTCAGCGACGAAGGAGAGCGTTTCCAAACCCATCAAAGAATGAGCATACGGCCAACTAAAGCGATCTATTTTATACTTTGCACTTTGATCCTTGCATCGTTTGCTGCCGCTCAATCTCGCCGAAATTCCCGGGGAAGCGATCTCGAAGGCACGATCCTATCCGTAACTGCCGTCCGCTCGGATAAAAAGTCCGACGCCATCAACCTCGAAAATCTTTATTTGTACGAGAACGGCATCCAGCAAAAGATCAAAAATTTTAGTACCGATCCGAGCCCGGCAAAGATCTTGATACTTGTCGATAACTCGCAAACTCTGCCCACATCGGTGGAGAAAATGAAAAGTGCGGTGATGGAGTTTGCCTATGAGATCTTTGATGGGGATCAGCTATTTGTCATCGCCTACGATGAAAAGGCCGAGATCATTCAGGAATGGACCGATGACGCAAAAAAACTCGAAACATCGCTCGAAACATTTCGAAAAAACGGTAATCCGTTCCTGTTTGATGCACTCGATGTCTCGATGAAAGAGGTGCTTCTGCCACTGATGCCTGGCACCCGCAAAACAGCCGTGATCCTCATCGGCGATGGGCTAGATCGGGGAAGTAAAACGCCATTCGACAATATCCTCGCCGAATTACAGACTCAGAATGTGACGGTTTATGGGCTCCAGATCGGCGACCGTACCGGGGGAGCCTACCGACGCGACAAACCCAAAGCCGGAGCGGTCATGACACGTCTGGCCGAGGAAACCGGCGGCAAGGTATTCCCATTCGAAGAAGCTCAAGCTGCGGCGAAATCTATATGTGATGAACTTCGAAAAAATCGATATCTTCTTTCATATTTGCCGGTAAACACATCGACCTACGATTCGCGGCGTGTTTTCCTGATCGGGGACGAAGGTATTTCCATCCGCACAAAAACAATGCATCCGCCAAACATCAAATGATCTTTGGCCTTAAACCGCAACCGGCGCCGCGATTTTGCCCCACGACTGGTAATTATTTAATTGTAGATTTTCGAACTTGAAATTCATCAGGCCTTCGATTCCCCTTAGACCTTCTGCGTTGACAAATTCCAGATTGGGCAGTTGTAGCGGTTCTCGCGAAAGAACTTCCTCGACCTGTTGCAGATGGTTAGAGTATATATGCACATCGCCATATGTGTGCACGAAGTCCCCGACCTCAAGCCCGCAGACATGAGCGATCAAGTGGGTTAAGAGTGCATAACTGCTGATATTGAATGGCACCCCGAGGAATGCATCGGCCGAGCGCTGATAAAGCTGGCAATGAAGTATTTTTCCGGCTTCGACTTTGAACTGAAAAAGCGTGTGACAAGGCGGAAGGGCCACTTCATCGCATGTCTCCGGGTTCCAACCGGTGACCAACAG
>JBGTCS010000296.1:0-2787 GCA_041748715.1 Pyrinomonadaceae bacterium
AAAGAATTCGGCCAGATTTCGGCTGGAAATATCAGCAATTCCTCGCGCAATTTTGTGACGCTCGCAACTTTGATCGCTCGCGCCGCGTTGTGGCGCGAAGAGTCGCGCGGGGGGCACTTTCGAACTGATTTTCCGGATCAGCATGAAGAATGGCGCTCGCATTCGATCCAACTGATCGGGTCTGAGATTTCTAATGCCCAGACAATAAATTTTTGAACGGATTTATTGTATACTAACCTCAATTTCAAAAATATTGGACCGATATCTCTAACACCTTGTACAAAATGTTATGGAAGGTACCGCTACAGTTCTAAACCTTGCGTCGATCGTTTCGCACCACGCACGGCTCGCCCCGCAAAAGGAAGCGATCGTCTGGGATAACGTCCGACTGACCTACGGTGAATTAGACAAACTGTCGAATCGCGTCGCCCACGCCCTTGTCGAGATGGGTATCGGCCATGGTGACAAGGTCGCTCTCAATTGCATCAATCTGCCATATTTTCCGATCGTCTATTACGGCATCATGAAAGCCGGAGCGGTCGTGGTTCCAATCTGCGTTTTATTTAAAGCGGCGGAGATCGAATATCATCTGCGTGATTCGGATGCGAAAGCGGTTTTTGTTTTCGAGGGTACTAAGGACTTGCCGATGCTCGACGCGACAAAGGAAGCATTTGATCGGGTCGAAACTTGCGAACACCTGGTTGTTATGACCACGGATCTATTGGGAGAGTCTCCGTACGCCGAACATAAAACGCTCGCACAGATTACATTTGAAAAGAGCGAAGAGTTTGAGATCTATCCCACCGCGCCCGATGACACGTGCGCAATCCTTTACACATCAGGCACAACCGGCAAGCCGAAAGGCGCCGAGTTAACACATCTCAATCTCTGGTCTAATTCGGTAACAACCTACAGTATTCACCTCCCGATGCTCGATTTTACCGACGGCCAACAGAAAACGGTTCTCGTCACGCTGCCGCTATTTCACACGACCGGGCAAACCGTTCAGATGAATACAAATATTTATGCCGGAAACCGCGTTGTGTTGCTGCCCAGATTTGACCCGAAACTAACGCTCGACACGATGGTTTCGGAAAAGGTGAATTTCTGGATCGGCGTTCCGACGATGTATTGGGCACTGTTAAAATTCATCGATGAAAATAGTTACGATATCAGCCGTGTCGCTGAAAACATGAAGGTCTGCACCTCGGGCGGAGCTCCGATGCCGGTCGAGGTGATGCGCGAATTCCAGGAACGTTTCAATGTTCGCGTCCTCGAAGGTTATGGGCTGTCAGAAACATCGCCTCTTGCAACATTCAATCATTTTGAAAAGCCTTCGAAACCCGGATCTGTCGGCCAGGCGATATTTGGCGTGGATGTCCGTTGTTTTGACGACGACGATAACGAAGTTCCGCGCGGGACGCGGGGCGAGATCGTGATTCGCGGCACAAATGTGATGAAACGCTATTACAAACGCCCGGAAGCGACGGCCGAAGCGTTTCGCAACGGCTGGTTTCACACCGGCGATATTGGCGTTATGGACGACGAGGGTTATCTCTCGATCGTGGATCGCAAAAAAGACATGATCCTTCGCGGCGGATACAACGTTTATCCCCGCCAGATCGAAGAAGTGATTATCACCCATCCCGCTATCTCTCTCTGTGCCGTGATCGGCGTACCGGACGAGCGACTTGGCGAAGAGGTTAAGGCGTATGTAGTGCTAAAACAAGGCCAGGAACTGACCCGCGACGAATTTATCCAGTGGTGCCGCTCACAGATAGCGGCCAATAAATACCCGCGTCAGGTCGAATTTCGCACCGAACTCCCGATCGGCAATACCGGAAAAATATTCAAACGAGCTCTAAAAGAAGAAGTGGCGGCTGGGTGTAACCCTTCTTAGAACATTTGCTGTTTTGAGCTCTAAGCTTGCCATTGACTTTTGCTCTTTAAGAGCGCCTTTGCGTTCTTCGCGGCTTTGCGTGAAAATTCCATGTGAGCATTTTCCGCGCCAAGCTCTTGATCTTCGCTGTCCTCACGACGTTTGGCGTCGCCGCGTGCTTTAATTCCCAGCCAACCCGATATTCAATTACCGACAGCAAGGCGTACGAGGCGAGTCTTTTCCGTCAAAACTGCGCCATCTGTCACGGCCCTGAGGGCGAAGGAAAAACGCTCGATGATGGCCGCCTGATTCCGAACATTCGCGACGGAGCTCATAAATATAACACCGCTTCGGAAATATACGATCACATCGCCAACGGCGGCAACGGCATGGTTCCATTTCGCGGCATGCTGACCGAGCGCGAGATAAATCTGATGGTCGATTTCGTCCAAAAAGATTTGCGAAAATAGCGGAACGCGGACATCCTTGTCCGAGTGTGAAAAAACGCAAAGGGTTCCGATTATGGCGATCAAACCAAAAGGCTGGCATTCGCGTGGTTATCTTCCTCATTTTGATGTGCGGATAGCCCAGTTTGTTACCTTTCGCTTATACGATTCTCTTCCCCGATCCGTCCTCGACCGGTTGAACGAGGAAGCCGAAAAGGGGATGTTTGAAAAAGGTAGCCGTGAGTTTCGCATCAAGATCGAAGAATATCTCGATGCAGGGATCGGGAATTGTATTCTTCGAGATCCTGAAATAGCGACATTAGTGGAAAACGCTTTGCTGTTCTACGATAATAAGCAGTATCGTTTGATCGCATGGGTGATAATGCCTAATCATCTTCATATTTTGTTTACTCCGTTCGAAGGTGTTTCACTTTCCGAGATCATGAAGAATCTCAAAGGATA
>JBGTCS010000297.1:0-25895 GCA_041748715.1 Pyrinomonadaceae bacterium
ACAATTAACATCGCGGGCGAGAAACTGACCGATCAGGAACTCCGCAACGCAGTCTATTCCGGGCCTTGGGTAACAGACGCAAAAAGATATTTCAGCAAGAACGGCTGCCCTGCATACGGACTCGGAAGCGATTATCTAAACGGCAGTCCGATCCGTCAGGATTATTTGGAAACGACTATCGAATGGATCTCAGATGGAACCATCGAGAGTTATATGGCCAAACATCAGCACGCCGAGAACGCCAGCTTGCTGTGGAGCTATTTTCAATTAGTTATCTCTTGGGTAAAAGCGACGTTCCCAAAGTATCGCAAAGAAATGAAAGGGATCGATTGGGGAAATCTATACAACCAATACAAAAACGAACCTTTTGACACCGACAAGCTCGAAAGCGAAATAGCGACCTTGATGATGGACGAGGACGTTACCAAAAAGTCGGGCATCTATCGGTACGTCCTAACCGGCGAAGAAAAGCACCTCAGCATCCGCTCATTCACCGATAACCAAAAGCGAGAAGCCTACGAAAGACAAAAAGGAATCTGCGTTAAATGCACGAAACATTTTGAGCTAATCGAAATGGAGGCCGACCACGCAACGCCGTGGCATTTGGGCGGCAAAACATCGACAGAAAACTGCCAACTGCTTTGCAAGGACGATAATCGCCGAAAATCGGGGAAATAACTCAGATAATCGGTAAAACGATCCTAGCAAAGAAACAAAGAGTGATGAAGCATTCAGATTTTTCAATTGGTCTAGAGTTCTATACAAGAGTCGCAAAGTGGCGATGTACGGATGTCGGAACGCGAACGATTGTAGCGATTCGGATCGATCAGGTCACCGTGATTCATAGTGACGGAAACGGGAGCATCACTTCTGAAACAGTTTCTAACGATAAGTCATGGTTCAATGGTCCGCCCTTCGCAGTCGCGGAAAGTGTCTTTGACGAATACTCGATGGCGGAATGTTATCTGCAATCCGAGCCATTCTCGACGGAAATTTAATGATCAGCAAGATTCAATCGACTTTTATAGATTCCCATTGCCATATTGACGGCGAACAGTTTGATACGGACCGGGACGACGTTGTTCAGCGTGCTGAGGACGCGGGCATTGTCGCGATGCTGAATATTGGAACTGGCGATCCGCATTCCGATGATTTTCGGCGGGCGGTCGCGGTGGCTGAAAAATATGAAAATGTTTATGCCTCGGTCGGCGTACATCCGCATGATGCTAAGCTTTACGACGACAAAGCCGAGGCTCATCTCATCGATCTCGTTAAATCAAGCACAAAAGTGATCGCGTGGGGCGAGATCGGGCTGGATTATTATTACGACCACAGTCCGCGTGATGTGCAGCGGGAAGTGTTTCGGCGACAGATACGGACTGCGGCGGGACTTGGGCTGCCGGTCATTATTCACAGTAGGGATGCGAATGATGAAACCGTGGAGATTTTGACGGAAGAGTTTGGACAAGCGGACAGGAGTGTCCGCGCTCCCGGGGTTATGCATTGTTTTGGCGGGACGGCGGTGATGGCCGAGGCTTTGATGAAGATCGGGTTTTATATTTCATTTGCCGGTAATGTGACTTTTAAAAAGGCCGATAATCTTCGCGACGCCGCGCGAGTCGTTCCGCTTGACCGGCTTTTGATCGAGACGGATTGCCCGTTTTTGACGCCGGTGCCGTTTCGAGGGAAACGTAACGAGCCCAGCTTTGTAGTTCATACTGCGAAATTCCTTGCTGATTTTTATGACATTGGAGTCGAAAAATTGGCGGAAAAGACAACCGATAACTTTTTAGAGTTGTTTGGATTGAGATTGCCCGCAGAGATGCAGAGACGCAGAGATTCTATGGAAAGGAGCTAGACGTCGTCATACACATTTTTTGCATTTGTATCCGTTTCCTGCTCTGTGTCTCGACCACTCTGCGGTAACATAACATCATGGCAAAAGAAAATTCATTTGATATCGTTTCAAAGACCGACTATGCGGAGTTGACTAACGCTCTAAATCAAACGACAAAAGAGATCTCGCAGCGGTTCGATTTTAAGGGCAGCAAAGCGACGGTCGAGCTTCAGGCTAAAGATCTGATGCTGTCGGCTGAGGACGAAACGCGGCTGCGGAATATGAACGATATTCTGCAGAGCAAACTCTTAAAACGCGGAATTTCGCTAAAGGCGCTCGACTATCAAAAGATCGAACCGGCAGCCGGCGGCACCGTTCGTCAGGCTGTAAAAGTCCAGCAGGGAATTCCGATCGAGAAAGCAAAAGAGGTCGTCAAGTTTATCAAGGACGCAAAATTCAAGGTCCAGGCATCGATACAGGGCGAAACCGTCCGCGTCTCGGGTAAAGATCGGGACACGCTCCAAGATGTGATGGCAAAGCTAAAAGCGAATGATTTTGGCATCGACATGACGTTTGATAATTATAGGAGCAACTAGCCTATGATCAGAGATTTCAATATTTTGATCGAGGAAGATGAAGATGGCGTGCTGGTGGCATCGGTACCCGAACTTCATGGTTGCCATACCCAAGCTGCTTCGCTCGATGAATTAATGGTTCGAATACGTGAAGCAATTGAACTGTGCTTAGAGGTCGAACAGTCTTCCCCGGCCAGTGTTCCCAAATTCGTTGGGATTCAGAGAATTTCAGTTGAAGTATGACCAGAGTTCCCAGCGTGGACGGACGGCGACTGCTCAAAGCTCTAGGAAAATATGGCTTCGATGTAATTCGAATAAAGGGAAGCCACCATTTCCTGCGACATCCCGATGGAAGGTCAACCGTTGTACCAATTCATTCGAACGAAACGATCGGGAAAGGATTGCTTTTCAAGATTTTGAAGGACTGCGAATTGACGGTCGAAAAACTGAGTATCTTTAGATTGGAGCAGAATCGGAGATTTCGTAGCTATTTTTATGCAGACTTTCGCCCCATTACGAACGCAGGAACCCCGACTTGCTTCGAGGCAAATATTTGATCTAATTCAGAGCGAGCTACATCTGGTCGAGCAGGAGTTTGAGCGTCAGGCCAGTTCAAATATTCAGGTCATCGACTATTTGGGCGATTATTTGCGCGGGTCGGGCGGCAAGCGTGTCAGGCCTGCATTACTGATTCTCGCCAATTACGCTGTCGGGGGTCAGGGCAACAGCGACAATGTTATCAGGCTGGCGACAGTGATGGAGATGCTTCATACCGCCACGCTTGTTCACGATGACATCATCGATAACGCCGATCTGCGTCGCAGCCGGGCCTCGATAAACGCGCGTTTTGGCAATCAGACAGCTGTTTTAATGGGCGACTGGCTTTATATGTCAGCGTTTGAGACGACAGTTAAAGAGCGTTCACTCGAGATCATTGATATCTTGACCCGATTGACCCGGAAAATGACCGAGGGCGAACTGATCCAGTTGACTCGGATTGGCAGACTCGATATTTCCGAATCCGAATATTTCGATATTCTGCGACGAAAAACGGCGTTCCTATTCTCAGCTTGTTGTGAGGTCGGGGCCATTTTAGGTGGAGCGGATAGATCCGTTCAGGCGGCCCTTCGTGATTACGGCATGGATCTTGGGATAGCCTTTCAATTATCGGACGACATCCTTGATATAACGGGTCAAACAGAGAAGCTGGGAAAGGAAGCGGGCTCGGATCTGATCGAGGGCAAGCTTACTCTTCCATTGATCTATTTGCTGGAACAGAAGCCTGAATACGGCCGAAAGTTGGAAAAGGTGATGTACGATGGTGAGTATTCATCGATATCCCGGGACGAAATCAAGATGCTGCTGATTGAGCACGGAATCCTCGGCAAGATTAAGGGGCGGGCGGGCGACTATGCCGACCGGGCAAGAAAAAGTCTTGAAGTTTTGAACGAATCGGAGTATCGTACAGTCCTAGAAGCGGTTTTGAACTTTGTGATCAATCGAAACGCCTAAAAAAAACGGAATAAGCTTTACCACGCAGATCACAGCCATCAGTTTAATTCGATAAGTTTTGTTAAATCAGTATGTTGGACGAAAAGACAATCGCGGCGCTTGAAGACATTTTAGATAAAACGCGCGGAGCCCACAATCGACTTGTGACAAAACTTCGCGAAGCGGAATCCGAAGTCGAAAGTCTGCGACACGAAATCAGCGCGCTTGAAAATAGTGCGATCCAGACCGCGAAAGCAATTGACAGTCTGAGGTTGACCATACGTGCCGGTAACCGGTCGATGAACCTCGGGACATCAATAAGGTTGGATGACGAATACGAATCGAAGCCCGCAAAACTTACCACTAGCTCGAGCCAGTCAAATATTCAGGATCTGATCACGAGGGAATTTCGACGGGACAATTCAGTTTCGTACATAAATCAGAACCGGAGTAAACCGGCAATCCACAGCGATTTTGAGCCGATCAGCAATAGATTTAGCGACCGAACAATAACCCAATCGTGTGCGATGCTGTTGCGCGAATCGGGCGGGCCGCTTCATGTAAATGAGCTATATAACCTACTGATCGCGGGCGGCATGAAGTTCAAAGGAAACAATCCGACGATTTCGGTCGCCGTTTCGCTTAGCCGGAATAATCGTTTTAGAAAGGTGGATCCGGGCACATTTGATCTTGTCATTCGTGAGGCTAAACAAGCCGCATCTTAAAGTAAATTTAACAGTTGCAACCATTTGCTCCAGGCCCGATATTCCGCCTATCAAATGGTTTTTGTTTTCTAGTTTGCTTCGACCGTTGTATAATCGAGACATATTCTGGTTCGAACTGAGGAGTTTTAATGTCTCGATCCCGCTTTTATTCTCGCACTACCGTTTCATTATCATTTTTACTCGCCGCATTTATTTTGACTTTAGCTTCGAGTGCGGAAGCCCAAAAACTGCGTCTGCGTTCCCAGATCACGCCTAATTGTACGGTTGCTAGCGGCAGTTCAAATCTAAAATTTTCGGACATCCATGCTGACGGCAATATCGCGGTTCAAGGCAGCTATAACTGTCGGGGCGTATTTATTTATGACCTCACCGATCCCGATAAACCGGTTCTGGCCAGCGTTTATAATCCGTCGCCAAATCAGGCATTTCTCGAGGCGATCGTCATCGGCAATCGGGGCTATTTTGGCAGCGGCGGCCCGTTTCCCAACGGATCGCCTGCGAGCGGCGATGGGGTGCATATCGTCGACCTTTCAAATCCTTATAGTCCGGTTTTGTTGGGAAAAGTAAATCAGAGTTCAGGCAATGGGTTCAACGGAATTCACGAAATACTGATCTATGGTAAATACTTGATCGAGAATTACAACAGCTTTTCGAATGGCTCAATGAAAGTGATCGATGTCAGCGATCCGGCCAACCCGATTTTTAAGTGGGATTTTAATCCAGCCGACAATTGGGTTCACGCGGTGCATATCCGCGGGACGCGGATGTACACATCAGGATTTTCTACGGGTAGAATCGAGATATACGACCTCGCAAATCTGGCCAACGAGCCGCCTGTTTTCCTTGGAAGTGTGTTGGGCAATGCGGCAAACCACAGCTCTTGGACAAGCGAGGACGGCAATTATCTCTATTCGTGCAGAGAGACGCTTGACGGCGACCTGCGGGTTTACGACGTTCGCAATCCTGCTCAGCCGCTATTGGTTAAAACTATAAAAACCAGCGATCTGGGTCTAAATGCGATCAGCCCTCACAATCCGGTTGTGATGGGCAATTACCTATATATTTCTTGGTATCAGGCAGGTGTTCAGGTGTTTGATATAACTGAGCCGACGTCGCCAAAGCGGATCGCTCAATACGATACGTATTCGCCTGCCTTCGCTCCAACGGCTAAGGAATTAAACCTGCTTGAGACTGCCGAACCCTGGGATCTGTTTTGCGGAGCGTCAAATATTCAGAATTTACTACCAAACACATATGACGGCAATTGGGCCGTGTATCCGTTCCTTGGCCCGGACAAGATTCTGGCCGGCGATTTGGCAAATGGTTTGTTTGTGCTGGATGCGTCTTCGATAGCGTTACCGTTAAAAAACGGGGTGTCAGATTTTGACGGCGACCGAAAGACTGATCTGTCGATTTTTCGGCCTGCGACGGGGGTGTGGGAGATAGAAAGCAGCTCTACCGGGATGATTAGTGCGACTCAGTTCGGATTATCCGGCGATGTGATAGTTCCGGGCGATTATGACGGAGACGGCAAGTCTGAGTTCGCTGTCTATCGCCCCTCGGACGGCATCTGGTACATTCAGAAAGGTTCGTCATATTATGGGGTTCACTTCGGTCTATTTGACGACATTCCGGTCCCGGCCGATTACGACGCCGATGGTAAAACTGACATAGCAGTTTGGCGGCCGTCCAATGGTGTTTGGTATATATGGCAGAGCACATTGGGAATCAAATATGTTCAATGGGGCATCCCAAGCGATAAGCCCGTTAAAGGCGATTTTGACGGCGACGGCAAAGCGGATATCGCCGTTTGGCGCAAATCGGACGGTGTCTGGTATGTTTTGCAGAGCTCTTCGTCACTGGCGGTCTATGTGGGATTTGGTCAGGATGGGGATAAGCCTGTGAGTGCGGATTTCGATGGTAACGGGATCACCGATTTTACTATCTACCGACCGTCTAATGGTGTCTGGTACGTTTATGATCCGGCCGCGGTCCCCGCCTATCGATATTTCTATTGGGGTGTTTCCGAAGATCTGCCAATTCCGGCAGATTATGACGGAGATGGTAAATCCGACGTGATAGTCTATCGCCCGAGTTCGAATCAGTGGTTCCGAATAAACAGTTCAAACGGCGCATACGTCGTTCGAACCTTTGGCAAGCCTGGGGACAAGCCATCACCGTCCGCGGCTCAACCACAATAATTTGCGACTAAGCTTTAAACTGCCCGAAGTCTGCCGAAAGGTTTGACTTTGGGCGTTTTATTTTTATAGTTGCAATATGAAATTACACGTGTCGATCGAGAGCGGTTCCTTAGCGGGCCAAAATTACGAATTAGAGACGGGTTTCTTGACAGTGGGCCGAAGCGAAACCTGTAGCATCCGTTTTGATCCGACTTTGGAAAGGGTCGCCTCAAAGCAGCACGCGTTTATCGAGGCTCGATCCGATGGATTTTATCTTACAGACAATAACAGTACGAATGGAACATTTTTGAACCACGAGCGAGTCGGAGTCGCCAAGATCAACTCGGGTGATCGGATCCAGTTTGGTTCAAACGGAGTCAAGGCGTCGGTCCGCATCGACAGCGGTCAGCCGCAGTCCCTGGCGAGTGGACATCAGAGCTATCGGGAATACGAAGTTCAGCAGTTTAATCGAACGGCTGAGCATGAGCCGGTAAATATTCAAGCGTCGCTCCACAATTTTGGGCTTGGAGCGTCGGCCCCAGCACCAGAAGCTCCGCGGACCGGGCGATATATCGGCATCGCAGCAACAATATTTGCAGTGATCTTCATGTCGCTGATAGTGATGCTGCTAATGTTTGCCAGTGTCGGGATTGGTTCTGCTTTTGTAGCCTCTGTCGTCGCATTTGTTCCCGCGATGGTCTATCTATTGCCGCTGATCTGGATCGACAGATACGATCCGGAACCTATGTGGCTGCTGGCCCTTGCGTTTGCCTGGGGCGGACTCGTGGCGGTGATAGTGTCGTTCATTGTCAATACGGTTGTCGGGGCCGTGACGTTTCAGCTGACGCAGAGTGCGGATGCGACGACCTTCGTTGGTGCCGTGATCTCAGCACCCATCTTTGAGGAAGGTTCAAAGGGGCTCGGCGTGTTGGTACTATTGATCTTTTTCCGCCGGTATTTTGACGATGTTCTTGATGGAATAGTATTTGCCGGTGTTATCGCCCTTGGTTTCGCGACCGTCGAAAATGTCCTTTACTACGGTCGAGCCGTCGAGGGCGGCGGATTCGGCGGATTAACGGTTCTTTTTTTTATGAGGGGAATAATGTCGCCATTCGCGCACGTAACCTTTACTGCAATGACCGGGATTGGGTGCGGTATTGCCCGTGAGTCCCACAATACGCTCGTAAAATTTATCATGCCATTGATCGGCTATTCCGCGGCGGTCCTGCTTCACGCCGTTTGGAACGGGATGGCGGTCATCGGCGGACTCGAGGGTTTTGTACTTGGTTATCTCGTCCTGGAAATTCCGTTTTTTCTCATATTTATGGGATTTTCTTTATATATAATGCGGCGGCAAAACAGAATCCTCAAAGAAATGCTGGCAATCGATATTGCTCGCGGACTTATACCAGAAGCACATGCGAAAAAGGCCATGTCGGCATTTCGAAGCTCCGGATGGATACTCGGCGGTATTTTTGAAGGGAAGTTCAAAACCCGCAGCAGGTATGTTCGGGCGATCGGAAAACTGGGCCTAAGCTACTGGCATATCCAGCGGGCTACGGCGGCCCAGGGCCATACGGGGAGCTTTCAACAAAACCCGATACTTCGCGACAAGGTTCTGAAGTGGCGTGATCAGGTATAACCGCTTCTTAACCCTTTATAACGACCATTTTACAATTTACTGATTATTTATTGAGCGGTATATCGCCCGCGGTGCCATAGTGAAATCTCGTCATCTCGAGGCGTGAATTCAGGATGTACCAGTCACCATCAGACGGCCGAAATAGAGCAATTTCCGCTTGTCCGTCCCCGTCGTAATCTGCCGAAACCGGAATGTCGTCCGCGAGTCCAAATCTGAAAACAGATACTGTGGAGGTTGAACTGTTCATTATGTACCAATCGCCCTCCTCAGGACGGTAAACCGCGATGTCGGTCAATCCATCGCCGTCATAATCAGCGGCTGTAGGTTTATCGGTCGAGATGCCAAACTGCACTACCATAAGTCCTGCAGTGCTGCGCACAATCCACCATGTACCGTCCGACGGGCGATAGATCGCCAAATCCGTTCTGCCGTCACCGTCAAAGTCAGATGCGATGGGAATATCGCCATGGCTGCCGTGTTTCGCAACATACAGGCCGGCGGTGCTTTGATCGATCCACCAGGTGCCATCGGACGGACGGAAAATGGCTATGTCCGTTAAACCATCACCGTCGTAATCGCCGGGGACAGGAATGTCGTCAGCTAGACCGAATGAATAGACAGAAGTGATCAACGTTAAGCTGCTGTTAACGTGCCATTTTCCTTCGCTGGGACGGTACAAGGCGATATCCGAAACCCCATCGCCGTCATAATCGGCGGTAATGGGGATGTCACCCGGCATTCCAGCCAAAGCGGGTTGTTCATACTGGCCGCCAGTAGACGAATTAAGATACCAATCGCCCGACGATGGTCTAAAAACGCCCGCATTCGCTATGCCGTTACGATCAAAGTCATTTTTGATCGATTTAACAATTATAGAATCAAAATTACAAACAACTGGTGACGGCGTGTCCGTTAAGGGGTTAACGGAATTGGTATCCATCACCAGACGCAGCTCGTGCGTACCGGCCGAAACAGTGACCTTGGTATAGATCGTCCGGTAATTACCCCAACTTCCAGTGTGACTTACCTTTAGCGGCCCCGAAACATTCCGCCCGTCGATCTCAACATGAAACGTTCCGTCGCGAAATTCGGAAGCAAATCTGACGCCCAGATGATACGTCCCCCCCGCTGGCCACTGTGTCGAATAAGCGAGCCATTCGCCGGCGGCTGCTTCTACTACGGCGAAGCCCCCTGATGCCGTCGCGCGGGATTGAATATCGACGCCCTCGACGGGAGCAGTTCGAAAGAGGCCGCTATCCGTAGAGCCAAAAATCTCGCGGTACGCAATGCCTTCGCCACCGCGGTCAAAATTTTCCGCTTCGATCGTTCCGGGTAAGCGAGCCGGTGATGTTCCGGGGAAAGCTGCTAACGTCGGTGTCGGAAATGGATTCGGAGTCGGTGTGGGGGGCGGCGTGGGCGTGGGCGTCGGCGTCGGAATTAGCGTTGGAGCAGGGGATGGTGTTGGAGTTGGCGTAGAAGTGGCGGTTGGTGCCGGAGTCGGCGTCGGCGTTGGGGTCGAGGATGGCGATGGTGTCGGTATCGTGCCGCTTGGTGAGATGATGCAGGGCCGTGTGTCGCCCGACGCTGTGCACCGCAGTCGTTCACTCAATAACACTGGATTGATTCCGGGATCCGATCCGTCGCCGGCAGTATTTTTATATGGGGAGTCCGGCCTTAGGCCAAGGTCGGCAATGGTGAGGTCGCACGGATCCGCTACGGGCGACACACCGCAATTTCGATAGCCATTCATCTGAACCGCCGAGTAATCGGCAGGGTAATAGTTGTTTGCCGGATACCCGTTTTCGTTGTGAAAGCTACGCAATTTTGGAAATACATTTCCGGTGATCTTCCATGATCCCGCATTCGCTCCGGACTTGGCCTCGCAGCTGCTCCCGGTGGCTGGATCAAGCCAGCCGGATGTTCCTACGTTTAGGGCCGCGATCCCTTCGCCGCAGGAATTTCTAATGCCGTAAGCATTGAGGGGCAATATAGAGTCCGTTATGACCGGACGATACGAACTAACGGAGTTTATATTCATTAATAGCTCTCGCTCTTCGTCCGGTGTGTCGATATTATCCACCACCGAAACATGTTTGATGGATAGATCGTCTACACCCGCCATATAAAAGGTCCAGCTCCGACCACCCTCGCCCCAACGGCCGAATGTCAGATCGTCAAACAGCGTGTTTACAATACTTATATGCTGCGGTTTGAGGGTATCGTAGACCATTCCAGAGCGGAAAAAATCTCGGGCGACACCGACGCCGCCGTTGATATGCGAAACACGATTGTTTTCGAATACAATTTCCTCGCTGACGGACCACGGGCTGCCCTGATCGCCATTTGGCGAATCGGAGGCCGATTTCAAGGCGATGGCATAAAATTGGGATCGCAATGCATCCCAATGATTTGAGAATAACGATCCTTCGACGTAGACTCGTCTCGCATTTTTTGTTTCAAAGAGATTTTTTTCGTTGAGTGAGGCACCGCCGACACTTGGCAGTTGCCGCCACGCGACTGGCTTTGTAAAGACACATCGGCGAAACTCAATATTTGTCGGAACAAGAGCATCGATCCGGTTGCCGGCCCCGCCATAAATAATGCTCTCGGACGCCGCCTCAAAATGGGTGTTGTTGTAAACGTGGGCTCCCCGACCGTCAAGACTGAATACAGCCTGGCTGTCCTGGCTGCCATAGGTTTTTATATTCCCAAGCCATGACGACAGGATCGAAACTTTATAGCCGTCATTCAAAATGGCGTGCACGACCTGAATGTGGTCGGGCGGGTTGACGACACAGTGATCGATTATTATTTTGGTCGGATTGTCGGCAATCGTCGTTTGACCAAATGCTTCGCCAATCTGCAGCAGGTAGTAATTTTGGACATATTCCGGGCTTCCGGGAAACGGTTCGAATTTTAGGCCTGAAAGCCTGATTTTCGTTGCTCGGTTTTTGATCAAAAGCGGCAATTCGTTATTCGAACTTCCCCGCAGAACTGCCAAACCGCTCTCGTCAGGTCTGACACGCACCGCCATGTCGGGCATCGCGGCGCTCGATCGAATGGTTACAAAGTCCGTAAAATCACGTGCCGGAAGTTCAATGCTGCCCGAAATAACAGTGCCAGCCGGAATGACAATATGCTCGCCGCCGATACATTGATTGTAGGCGTAGAGCAGTTGTTCGGCCGTCGTTACATTATAGGTTCTGGTCGCCGGTAAATGATCTGTTACGACAACGGTAACCGAAGTTTCCGAACTTTGGCCGAGGCTGTTTGTGACTTTGAGGCTCAAAGAATAAATTCCCGATTGCAGGTAGGCGTGGGTGGTCGAAATAAGATCGCTGGTCCGATCGCCGTCGCCCCAAAACCATTCTGATAGTTTTACGCCCTGCGAATCTTCCGCGTTGACCTCGATCGCTTCGCCGACCCGGACGCGAATCAGAGCATTATTTTCAGACTCATTGTCCCCCCGGATGATCGCTAAAGGCGGTGCTGCCGGATCGACAACGGTTACGGTAACTTGATCGCTAACAATGCCGTTCAGTCGGGCGGTGAATGTCGTGTGTCCCGCTGAAAGCCCGGCAATCTCGCCTAAATTTGCTGAGTATCGCGAATCGTTGCCCTCAGTATTTCCCTCCGGACTGTTGCGGATCGACGCGGTGGCCGACGTTCCCGATCCGCGTTCAAATGAAAAGCTCTGATTTGGCATGTATCCGCCCGCGGCGTTAAATGCGACTGCGGTAATAGTTCGCGTCTTGCCTTTATCAAGGCGGATCGAGGTGGGATAAATTTTAATCCGCTCTTGTCCAATGATCGAACCGGCCGTAATTAAACCGATAATGAGTGAAATGATGATTGATCGGATGGGTAAACAAGTGTTAGTGAGAGAGTTGTGGGAGTTCATATTTTGGGGGATAAATCGTTAAAATGCGGGAGCAGCACCGAAGTGCTGCTCTTTTACAAGAAGGTTTCTGACTAGGTCTAGGCTGTGCTAAGACTCTGAAGGATTTTTGAAGACAACGGAGATTGGTAGTTGTCTGGGCTTTGTAGGTGCAAGCAGTGTGCCGTGGAGAACCTCAGTCGATAATTAATTGTTAACTAACCGAATCCTAACGGGTTTATCTGTCTCCAATGGGAGCGATCCGAAAAGGTCTGGTACGATTTATTTTTTGGCAGAACCAGTATGTGAGGCATTTTGGTCGGGAGCATAATTAAGTGTAGGGACGAATCGCTACATATCTATTTTCCGTGATTGAAAATGCGGATTGTTCGTCGCACCTGCATATTCTTGCTTCCAGCGATGTTTAAACATAAAAAAAGGCCCGTTAAAAAAACGGACCTCCATAATTGATTTTTCAAGGTTATACTAAACCTTTCGTCCTCTAACTAATTGCAAAACGAGCACCACCACGGCTACGACTAGAAGCACATGAATTAGGTTTCCGAGTGCTGCACCGGCCACCCCAAATCCAAGTGCCCATAAAACGAGTAAAATAATAAATATTGTCCAAAGCATAGTTTTTCTCCTCTATGTGAAATAATTAATCCAAACCGTCTAGCGTCCCTCTGATTTCTGGATCTGAGACGGGCTCTCAATGTCCCCTGTGACGGCCGCACCTGTAAAAAAGACAAGAAACATAATTCCTGCGATTACAACAAATGCAGCTATTGATACAAGGGCCCACTTAACACCCCGAAATGCTTTTGCGGTGTCCTCGCGAACGATAACGTCTTTACCGTCCACGTTTATAACGTCTTTTGACATAATTAGATCTTATCAAAAAAATGGGCAGCGGGGATTCGAGCGAACATAAGTTTGGGTGGATGTTCAAGGTGTGAATCGAATCCCCGCCATCTGGGTCAATTTTCAAGGTATCTCTGACCCAATTCTGTTGTTGTTGCACAAACTAACCTCATCTTAGATAGTTCCTAATTCGAGATAGCAGGTGCATGCCGAACGTTCTACTTGCTCCCGGTTTCGAATCAAAATTCCACCACGCGAGTAATTAATAAGTTTCATAGCTCGAAGCTCCTGTGCGATACAGGTAATGCTGGGCCGATAAACTCCAAGCGTACGGGCAATCTGTTCATGCGTCAGGCTCAACGTACTGCGACCGCAGCGGTCCTGAAGCATAAGAAGCCATGTGCAAAGTCGTTCTTTAAGCGAATGATACATATTGCAGATCGCTTTTTGCGAAATCTGACGGATGTATTTATTTACAAATTTATTAAGATCGGTGCGAAGCTGCTCGTTTGAGCGAAGCACTTTCTCAAAAGTGTAGGTATCAATTCTTTTCGCCGTACCCGCCTGAGACACCTGGGTGCAGTTAGGCACGAGGTGCGAATCCGAAAACATCGATGACAATCCCACTGCTCCCTCTTTACCTGTGACGGCGATCTCGACCATTCGCCCGTCCTCAAGTATTTTGAATTCTGAGATAACAGCGGTAACCGGAAAGTAAACAAAATCTAAACGGTCATCCTCTTGGTAGATAAACTCCTCTTTTCTCAACATCACCGGCGTTAATGACGGAGCTAATGTACGGCTAATTTCAGCCGGCAAAGCCCCCAGAATTTGATTGACAGGCACTGAAACTTGAGCGAATGCAGAGCTTTCACTCGATACAAAATCGCCTGAAAAGAATTGATGTGTATTATCTCTGAAATCCATTTTGTTAGTCTCCCCTGAATCGTTTGAAAACTGTCGGTTCTTAATTACTTTTAATTACGCCATTCGGTTTGTTAGTTATTAACGTTTACCGTAAATCCTGTTCTGTTTGTTAAGT
Source organism: Pyrinomonadaceae bacterium (assembly GCA_041748715.1). Lineage (GTDB taxonomy): Bacteria > Acidobacteriota > Blastocatellia > Pyrinomonadales > Pyrinomonadaceae > OLB17. The sequence goes on from JBGTCS010000297.1 coordinate 14,234, forward strand.
TTTTGAGTAAGGAACCCGGAGGTTCCTTACTCATCCCCTTGATCTATCGGAAAGGCGACCCCTTTTTTGTAACTATCGCTCCATCACTCGCGACTAATACCTTTCCGATATAAGGAGTATGAGCCAATTGAATAATTGGTAATATCGGGAATTCCGGAAACTTTAATAGGGAATTGAGGGAAATGGCACTAGGGGAAATCCTTACTGGGTAGGGAAGTTACTCGCTGACGAGACTAATTATCTTTAAGCCAATCCTGTAGAATGGCGTATCTTACAATATCTATTCGGCTGGAAATACCCAGCTTTCGCATAGCGTTGGATTTGTGGGCTTCTATCGTTTTAACGCTGAGATCCAACTTGGTACCGATCTCTTTGTTGCTGTAACCGAAGGAGATCAGGCGTAATACCTCGGATTCGCGATCGGTAAGTTCGCCTTTTGCCTCACCGCGTAAAGAGGTTGCGCGGTTGGCGTAGCCGCCCATCACTTTACGGGTAAGGCTCGGGTCAAGGTAGGAATTGCCGGCTGCAATTGTCCTGATAGCGTTGATAAGTTCGTTCGGAGCACTCTGTTTTAATACGTATCCGTTAGCGCCCGCACCTAAAAGCTGCTGTAAATATCCATCGTCGGTATGGCGGGTAAGGATAAGTATCTTGATCTGCGGGCTAACCATTCGCAGCCGTTTTGTCGCTTTCAGACCATTTAAGTTTGGCATCGAGATGTCCATCACCAGAATGTCCGGAGCTAATCTTATGGCTTCGTCGATGGCTATTTCGCCGTCACCGGCTTCGCCGACAACCTCCATATCGGGCTGAGAGTCAACTAACAACTTGACGCCTTCACGAACAGTTTGATGATCTTCGGCGATTAATATTTTTAATTTTTCGTCCATTAAATCTCACTCAACTAACTTAAAGAAACCGGAATTCGCACATAGATCGTCGTTCCGCGGCCAATCGCCGATTCAAATTCAATGCTTCCGTTAATGAGCGTCGCACGTTCGTTCATTCCTACCAGCCCGAGGCCGCTGCCTGATTCGCTCGAAACGCGAACCGCAGACGGATCAAATCCGGACCCGTTGTCCTCGACAATGAGGATAACATTGTCCTCGCGCCGTTCTAACATAACCGTTACATGGGTTGCCGCGGCGTGTTTGGTGATGTTGTTGAGGGCTTCCTGGGTGATCCTATATAGATGCGTTTCGGTATCGTGGTTGAGCCGGCTGCCAAAAAGGCCGTTAGAATGGAATTCAGCCGAAATTTCAACGTGGCGAGACCATTCTTTTACAAAAGCCCCGACAGCCTCGACTAGTCCCAGATCATCAAGAGAGCTCGGTCGCAGTTCCCAGGCCAGAAAGCTTACCTCGGAGTCGATTTGTTCCGCGATCTCTTGTAACCGTTCAACGCGGGTGACAATTTCAACGTTTTCGCCAGCCGCCTCCCTGAGCGAAGCGATTTTCAGCCGCAACGCAGTAAGCCTCTGTCCCAGTTGATCATGCAGATCACGCGCAATACGCCGACGTTCGAATTCCTGACTTGTAACCAATCGGCCGAGGAGGTCAATCCGCTGCCGTTCCGCGACTTCGCGTTCTTCCATTTCCTGCAAGAGCGCGAGATTAGCCTGGGCCAATTCCTTGGTGCGTTCTTTTACCCTTACACCAAGTTCATCGTGGGCACGCTGCAGTTCGTCAGCGTGCCGCTGCTTTTCGGTTAGATCGCTCGCGATCTTAGCGTAACCGGTTAATGTCTTACCGACGAATAACGGCATCATTACACCATTTGCATAAAAACGCGTTCCGTCCTTACGTTGATACCACAGTTCCTCCGAAGCTCGCCCTTTCTGCATGACATTGCGTAACTCTTTGCCGGGAATGCCTTTTTCGATATCTTCGGCGGTAAACAGAAGCTCGTAGGAACGGCCGATCGCCTCTTCCTGAGAATAGCCAAAGATCATCTCGGCACCGCGATTCCATGTATCGATCAGGCCATCGCTGTTCATAAAGAAAATAGCGTAGTACGTCAGGCTCTCGATCATCATTGCGAGACGTTCCTCACTCGAACGGAGCAGATCCTGCGAACGTTTTAGGTCAGTCAGATCGTGGGTTAAGCCATAGTACCCATAAACCGTGCCATCAACTCCGACGTCTGGCATATAAGAAATATGAACGTACCGAGGGCCGCCACCTTTAAAATTTAGAACGGTTTCGTAAGTACAGTTAACGCCTGACAATGCCTCATCCACTTGCGGCTTTATAACCCGATATGCCTGACTTCCAAAAACGTCGCGTAATTTCTTGCCTACCAGTTCGTCGGTCGAAGTTCCGAACCATTCGTTGAACTGCTGATTTACATATCGGAAACACTCGTTACTATCGACATAGGAGATGAGAGCCGGAACGGCGTTTGTTACCAGGCGGAGCTGATTTTCGCTGAGTCTAATCTTTTCTTCAGTCTGCTTTCGTTCGGTAATGTCAATATTGACACCATACATTCGGGTCGCTTTGCCCTTAGCATCGCGAGAAATTGTCGCTTTCGACTCGATCCACCGAGTTGAGCCATCCGCATTCTCAATTCGAAACTCGTCATTGAACCGAACGCTATCGGTAGATATGGCCTCACGGATCTTTTCCCTAACACGTTCCCGGTCATTTGGGTGAAGACGCGAGATCCAGTAATCCTCGTCCGGGTTGTCATCAGAGGGTTCCTCACCGTAAAACGACCACATCGTCTCAGACCAATAAGTTTTACCCGTTTTGAAATCACAATCCCAGATGCCGACGTTTCCCGCTTCTTGCGCCAACTTTCGCCGATCCTCCGACTCCAACAGCGACTGTTCGGCTTTCTTCCGATCGCTAATGTCACGGACGATAGCCATGACCATCTTTTTCCCACCAATATCAGCGGTGTTTGCGGTTACATCAACTGGAAACGTCGTGCCGTCTTTTTTGACATTGATAGTTTCAAAATAAACGCCATGTTCATCGATTGCGTCAAACTGGGCCTTGATGTCGCCGACTTTTGACGGATGACGAATGTCCATTAGGTTCATCGTCAAAAATTCTTCGCGCGTATAACCGTAAAGGTCGATCGCTGCCTGATTGATCTCTAAGAATCGCCAATCTGATGACAGAAACCAGATCGCATCTCGAGATTTTTCTGATAAAAGACGGTACCTTTCTAAAACACCCGCAGCTTTAGTACGTTCGGTTATATCGCGGTCAGTCTCAAGGATTAGTTTTCGGCCGTGAGAGTCGACGAGTTGTTGACGACTCTCGATAACCAATTCACGGCCGTCCTTGGTAAAATACCGAATTTCGCCGGACCATGAACCGGTATTTTCGAGTTCGCCGATCCGCTCTTCCAGATCCTGTTCATCAAACCTCTGTAAAAGTTCATGGCTCACCCGGCCGATCGCTTCATCGCGGCTATAACCATAAAGCTTTTCGGCTCCCTTATTCCATTCCACAATTCCCGATTCGAAATCCCACACAAATATTGGTTCATACGAAAGTTCGATCAATGCCGCCTGCTGACGCAGAACGTCTTCGGCCGCCTTCTGATCGGTGATATCCCTTCCTTCCGGAACGATTAAGATTACCTCGCCGTCGCCGTTAAAAATCGGGCAAAATGAGATCTCAAAGGTTTTTTGAAGGCCATCCGGGGTTATAATCGGGGCATGAAAGCTAATTGACTCGCCTTTAGCCGACCTGTGGATTGCATCTTTAACGAATTCAATAGCACCAGGCGTGAATCGAAACCAGATCGTGTCCCAAAACGGACGGCCCACCTCATCCTCCCGCTTACTCGGCCCAAATTCAAGCGATGCCCGATTGGTCTCCAGGAGTGTTCCATCAGGACTAAGCAGACCGATATATTCACTGGTTCCATCAAATATCGCTCGCAGCTTTTGTTCAGACGCCCGAAGTTCTTCTTCGGCATGTTTTCGATTGGTTATGTCAGAGGCAACACCGCTGAGGCGGGATGCCGACCGGTCTCTCCATTGCGATACCTGGCCGTAAGTGCTGATCCATCGGAAAGTTCCATCACTTCGCTCTGTTCTAAACTCAAGGTCAATCACCGCTTTTTCGGCGACCGCCTGGGAAATTTTTGACCGTACAAGATCGAGATCGTGGATATGAAGAACGCTAAAGAAATCACTCGAGCTGGCCGGGCTTTTTAGATTTGTCTCCGCGAAGACCGATAAGAATCTATCATTCCACCAAACTTGATCGGTTTCCAGATTCCATTCCCACGTTACAAGTTGGGCGGCTTCCACCGCGATCCGAATTTGTTCCTCCGATACCCTGAGCTCCGCCTCCGCACGCTTTAGATCGTCGATGTCATTGCACGAACCGATGTAGCCACGAAAATCATCAGCGGCTGCGAACAACGGAATTCCGCGGTCCAAAACCCACCGATATTCGCTATCACGGCGTCGCAGGCGATATTCCATTTGAAATTCGGTCCGAGACTCAAATGCCGCAGAATAAATTCGTTCGCATCGCTGGAAATCCTCTGGATGAATATTATTTTTCCATTCACTGCCGATCTCTGATTCCAATGTATTGCCGGTGAAATCCAGCCAGGTTTTATTAAAGTAACTAAACTCGGCGGATACGTTTCGGATCCAAATAAGTGAGGGCGAGCTGTCGGCCATCAAACGGAAACGACGCTCACTCTCGCGAAGTGAGTTTTCCGCCCGCTTCTGGTCCGTTACATCTCTAAATACAATGACTGTCGCGGTCAGTTCACCATCGATTACGATAGGTGAAGAACTGAAAACGGAATCAAAAAACGTCCCATCACCTCTGAGAAAAACAGTTTCATCCCTAGATATCGATTCACGATTTGTCCAACTCGCCATGACTTGACAGTCCTCAGCCAAACACGGCGAACCGTCGGGATTAAGATAATGGACGAGATCGTGAAAATTCCGCCCCTGAATGTCGGTTAAAATTAAGTCAAAATCCCGTTCCGCCGCAGGATTCATGCTGAGAAGGTTTCCTCCCGGATCGACAGTAAAGAGACCTTCGCTCATATTTATCATGACCGCTTCGTCAAATTCGACCGCCTTCTTTAATTCTTCCTCAACCCGTTTTCGATCTGTAAGGTCGGAAACAACCGCAACAAAGCTCTGAATAGTGCCGGAAAGGTCGGTCACACAAGAAACGTGATTGCGGACCCAAGTTATGCCGCCATCCTTTTTGACGTAACGCTTTTCTATGTTGAAAGGCTTTTTATCGTCGACCAATTTCTCAAAAAGGGAAACGTTTAATCCGAGGTCGTCCGGATGGGTAATGTCATGAACCCGCATCCCGCTTAAAAGCTCACTACGCTCATAACCCGTTATTTCGCAAAAGGTATCATTTACGGTCAGAAATTTTCCATGAGGTTCGATTTCGGCGATTCCGGCACCGTTTTGATTGACGATTCCTCGATAGCGTGCCTCCGAGATCTTTAAGGCTTTTTCGATGATTGTTCGTTCACTAGTATCCCGAGTAGAAGCACATACCACATCGATTGAACCGTCTACTGACACGACCGGGCTAAAGATATATTCGTAGTAACCTTCAACGCCTGCGGGATTGGTGAATGGGGTTTCGTCTTTAACGACTTCTCCGGTGCGCACGACGTGATCTATTTGTTCCGTCAGACGCGACACCAGTTCCGGCGGATAATTTAAGTCTGTAAAGGACTTTCCTTTTAGATCCTCAAGACTAATCTCCAAAAGCTCAAGCATTGGTTTGTTCGCATACAGAAACTTGCCATCTTTGGTCAATGTGTATGTAAAATCAGTCATCGATGACAATGTCGCGTCGAATACCTTGGCTTGGTGCTCATAACGCTGTTCAGATTCACGGAGAGCTGTCTCGGAATGCTTGCTTTCAGTTATATTTTGCCCATAGACGGTAATTCCATTGTCCGCCGGGTAGGCATGAACCTTATACCATCGGTCATGGTCGGGATAATACGAAGTTACGCTGCCAGACACGCCATCGTACATAGCACCAGCATAGATATTTTCAAAATCGGTGCCTTTGGCTTCGGGGTAAAGATCCCAAATAACTCTCCCTAAGACCTCTTCTCGCGAGCTGCCGAGGATTTCTTCGGCCTGTTTGTTGACATAGATAAAACGCCATTCACGGTCTAATGCAAAAAAGGAATCGGTAATACTCTCAAGAATCTTTGTATTTCGTTCGTTAAGTCTGGCTATTTCGTTTTCGGCATCTCGGCGTTCGGTAACATCGCGAGCGGTTCCGGACACCGCCTCGACCTCGCCATCTGGACCGATAACTGGCACAAAAATATAATCATATACTCGTCGGCCGTCTGTGCCTGTGAATGGAACTTCGCCCCGTATTTGTTTCTTGGTGGCGGCGATCTGATCGATCTCGCCGTCATGCATAGCCGCCTGCCAGGCCGGATATCCCAGTTCAAGGCAATTTTTTCCAATCGCCTCGTCCCACGATTTCCCCCACATTTTGAGTAACGCCTTATTGGCATATAAAAAACGGTGGTCCAGATCGAACATGAATATCATGTCCGGGGTATTCGACAAAAGAGTTTGATAAAAACGCTGCCGGCGGTCATCGGCGAATTCACCATTGGATTGCGAACCCGACGATTCTTCCATCACGGCTATCGGTTCTTTATTTGTGTTTCCGCTTTTCACTTTTTGATTTTATGGCAGTCAGATTACCAAACGGACGATACTGTCATGCATTTAGACAATTTTATAATCAATACGACGTTTATCCAAGTAATCGATTCGATTGTCTTAGTGTCATCCCATTTTGCAGGTTAATTAACTGAACCCGTCAATAATGACATTTACATTTTTTTCTGGGACGTACACGCTGGCAGAAGGCTGGAAACATAAAAATGGTGCTCTCCCGGAGAGGAGAGCACCTTAATGCACCTAAGTGCCAGTATGAAAAGGAAACTATTAGTCAATCCAATAGTAACCCGACTGTTTTCTGGTGTTTGTATGATGGATTACCTAACTTGGGGAAAAATTTTCAAGTCTTTGTAACTTAAAGATTACGGGAAACTTAAAGAGATTTTGAGACATCGAACCCGCCGTTGACCCCTAAAGCACCACCGATTCCATCACGGAAAATGGGTCACTAGGATACATATCCAATGTGTTTCCCATACTAATAATCAGGCAAAGTATTGTTGTTGCGTATGTTAAGTATATTTGCCTGCTCAAAGGTTATGCAAAATTTGAAAGAAAAATATGAACTAACGTTCGAAGATCGACCAAACTATCTTTATGCCTGTGTAAGGACTAATATGGCGGATCGGAATATCGCCTTATCATACCTAAATACAATCAGTACTCGTTTTCGAAGATCAAATCACCATCAGATTATGATTTACCGCGATATTCCGGTTATGCCTCAAGACTCGGATATTTATTTTACGGCACAGGATTTCCTGGCGATGATTGGCGGTGCGAAGGTCGCAATTATCAATCCATACATTTTCAATAATGAGGCTCTAGAGTTCGCTGTCACCATTGGGATAAATCGAGGAGCGAATTTTCAGGTATTTCCGGATACAGAATCGGCCGAAACCTGGCTTACGAAAGGTGCGCACAGTCTAAGTTCGACCTCGAAAGGTAGAGGGTGATCTCCACCAATACTTTCTGGATTTGCCCGCCGGAAACGAGATCGAAAGGAAATCAGATGCGGGTACAAGTCGGACATTCGCCAACCGCGAAGATATTGACATCCATATACTGGGCCTGGATATTTACGACATGTTCCTCACACAAGTTGCGGTGCAAAACCGTGTAGTTTTGATCCGGTGCCGGCAAGATTTCCTTTACACCAAATGTCCGGTTACCAAACCGGGCATGTTTGGTGGCGGGCGCGGAACATTGGCTCCAACTGCATTTGATATTAAGCATTTCTTGCATGAGGTTGTATAGCTGCGAATTTATCACTAAGTTAAACTTTTAGCAAAAAGACATAAAACGGTGAGATAAAAATCGCACAGTAATTATGCAAAAAGGAAAAAAGAGTCGCTCTGACAGCGACCCTTTTTACTTTTACTAATGGTAGGCCGTGCAGGGATTGAACCTGCGACCCGCGGATTAAGAGTCCGCTGCTCTACCAACTGAGCTAACGACCCAAAAGCAAACCGAATTATAGCAAAATAGATCCGGCCTTCCCAATCCATCAACCGTGGTTTCGATATCCCTCTGATTTAACGATTTTTCCGCCATATTGGATTTGGAAAATAAAGGCGCTGCGTACAAGATATTTGAGAGAGATGAAGGAATGTCCAAAATGTGAGCTTTGTTTTCCCGATGATGTCGGTGCGTGTCCGGTTGACGGCACTTCGACACGTCTTGCACTGCCCGGGCCGCAACTGCTTGCTGACAGATATTTGCTCGAAAGTCGTTTAGGGCGCGGGGCGATGGGACAGGTTTACCTGGCAAAAGACAAGAAATTTGACACGCGGAAAGTCGCGGTAAAAACCGTGCGACAGGACATTTTGAGCAGCGACGATCTACAGGAAGGCGAAGCGATCGCACGTTTTGAGCGAGAGGCCCAGGCAGCCGCTTCCATTCAGCACCCAAATACTGTCAGCGTTACGGACTTTGGCGAATCTGCGGACGGCATTTTTTATCTGGTGATGGAATATGTTGAGGGCGAGACGCTGCACAAACTGCTCCGCCGCGAGGGCACCCTGCCGGTAAAACGGGCCGTCAGGCTTCTGCGTCAGATTGCTGACGGTGTCGATGCCGCCCATGATCTTGATATCCTGCATCGCGATCTTAAACCTGCGAACATTTTTATAATGCAAAAGGGCAAAGGCGGCGACGGTTTCGTGAAAGTCGGCGATTTTGGCCTTGCAAAAATAATGAACCAGACCGTGACAGATGCGGCGTCCAAGGCCACGCCGTCGTCACGGGGGATCATCGGCACGCCGGAGTTTATGTCTCCCGAACAGATGCAGCCCGAGGTTGGTGTCGATAAACGAGCCGACCTCTACGCTCTCGGGACGATTGCCTACCTTATGCTGGGTGGCAAAACGCCTTTTACGGGGGAATTGATGCAGCTTGTAATGCAAAAAGTAATGCATACTCCGCCGCCGCTGTCGTCGCTCAGATCGGATATTCCGGCGGATGTTGATCGAGTAATCATGAGTGCTCTCGAAACCGAACCGGCGAACCGGCCGGGGAGCGTTGCTGAATGGATCACTGAACTTGAATCCGCGGCCGACGATGTCCACGAGAAAAAAGGGCCCGGAAAATCACGGCTCGTCATCCTTGCTCCTATTAACGCCGAGGTTTATGTAAATGACGAGCGAAAAGGAAGTATCGGCACCTCGGGCCGCGTCGTTTTGACCGACATACCGGCTGGTAAACATGTCTTACGTGTTTCGAAAACGGGCGAAAAAGATGATGAACGCGTCATTGAGGTTCGCGAGGGTACAAACGAACAAGTGATCCAGGCACAGCTTCGCACGATGCACGGAACGGCAAGCCAGCCATCACATTCGCATGGAAGCAGCGCGGGTGGATCACCTCAATCGAGTTTGATGCCGGGAATTGTGGCGTGTTCAAACTGCGGTTCGCGATTTGCCGAGGGCATCCGATTTTGCGGGCGCTGTGGCAGTGGTTCGTTTACAATGATCAGTCAGGGCGAGAGTGCAGCTACTTTTCCATGTCCCCGCTGTTCGACGCCGTTAGCTAATAATTCGCGATTTTGCGGACGGTGCGGTCTCAGCATCAACCCATCACAGGATTCGTCTTTGCGGCCGCCAGCCGATTTTATTTCAGTTCCCTCGAGTGTTCCGCCTCAGGCGGAACGCCTCTGTCGTCGGTGTAATGGAGCCTATCCGCCGCACATCAAATTCTGCGGACGGTGCGGCCTTACACTCGGTTAGACCGACATATTAATAAATGTTCCTCAGAGACACGCTAATCGCCTGTTTTGCGTCTAAGGTCAATCGCAAGGCTGAATGCGATTAGAAGGTTTATTACGACGACATCGGTTTATTCGTTTTCAGAAAACATATTTCAACGAACCTACTATTCAATCCCAATAAAATTCACATTCGACCGGTTCTCGGTGACGAAGAAACTGGCCGCGGCAAAGCGATATCGCTTTGATGACACGCCGATAACATAGTTCTGGCTGTTCGGGACGTTTTCGAATGAGTAAAATCCGAATGAGCTGGTCGTTGCGGTACGTCTAAAACCAAGCGAATCGGTGAGAACGACGAAGGCGTTACGAACGCCGAGGCCGCTGGGGGTGAAGGCTTGACCTGAGATCGTGACGGTCGGCGCCGGGGCTGCGATAACTGTTGTTTGAATAGTCTCGCCGGTATTGTTGGTTTCAATGGATTCGTTCACCTGGTTGTTCGGGTCAACCACCACATTATTTCCAAAGCTGGTCAAGGTTCCTGCCGATTGCGGTGTGACCACAACCGATAATGTCGCCGTACCTGTATTTTGGCCACTCGTGCCAATCACGCCACCCGCAAAAGTTATACCAGTTGCGTCAGGCGTGCCGACGAAACCGTTGGTGCCGCTCGAATTATTGAACACAATAGGAACGCCGCTTGGAAAATTGAAACGCACCTGCGGCGAAGCTCCGCCGCCCATTGGAGTTGGGATAATGCTGACGGTAAGGGAATACGTGAGCTGTTGACCACTTGTCACAGGGTCGGGAAAATCGGTTTGACTAATAGTCAGATCAAATTCCGGGAACGGAGTAGGGAACGGTGTCGGTGTCGGCGTTGGCGTTGGTGTCGGCGTCGGAGTTGGCGTCGGCGTCGGCGTCGGTGTCGGTGTCGGTGTCGGCGTCGGTGTCGGAGTCGGTGTCGGAGTCGGTGTCGGAGTCGGCGTCGGAGTAGGAGTCGGCGTCGGAGTTGGCGTCGGAGTCGGTGTCGGTGTAGGTGTTGGTGTCGGAGTCGGAGTCGGCGTTGGGGTCGGAGTTGGTGTTGGAGTCGGCGTCGGAGTCGGAGTCGGTGTTGGCGTCGGAGTTGGGGTTGGAGTTGGTGTCGGCGTCGTTCCGTTGGAGATCATTACATTTGCCGCCGAGGATCCAACGGGAGCTGTAAAATTATGTTCTCTCACACGAAATCGGGCCTGCGACGTTAAAGTACTGGAGACGACAAATGAATATGATCCCGTGTTCACGACGTCGGAGGCCACAATCGTCGGATAAGTCAGACCACCGTCAGTCGACATCTCAATAGTCACATTACTTGCAAAACCGCCCGAATTCGTCCAGGTAATATTGCCCGGCTGGCCCACAGTTAGCGAACTGCCGCTTGGCGACACATTCGTTATTGCATCAGGAATCAAATCACCGTTTGTATCGCGGTACCAGCCAATATCCCGCATCTGTTGACGAGTCAAATCCAGGTTTATCGGCAGCCCGGAATTGATGCTTGGTTCCATCAGCAAATTTGGCGAGCAGGCCGAATCCCAGTGAGAAATCGACGAGCCAGATTGATACGTGCTTGGTGCGAATAATTGTACACGACCCGTATCAGCCTCCCTGCCGTTCACCAGACCGCCTGAAGCGAAACGTGTGTTAGGGCCATCCCAGAGCAAATTGCCATTATTTAAAGCAGACGTTTGGCGTTGTGCGTCGGTCATGCTGTTCCAACCCATGCCAAGGGTTCGATCAAACATATG
>JBGTCS010000298.1:0-13833 GCA_041748715.1 Pyrinomonadaceae bacterium
CCGCGTTTGCTATAGATCACCCGCTGAAACAAACGCTTAGCCGTTCGGAACGAAACCATCTGCCCTCGAACCGGATCGATCGTCAGCGGCATTTCCAAATGCCCCAGTTTGATGAGCGACGTCCACGCCCCGGTTGCAAGTACTGTGTGATCAGCGGTAATCCTGTCGGTGGACGTTTCCGCTCCAACCACTTTCCCATTGTCGACAAGCAGTCTTTCAACATTGGAATTTTCGCGGATCTCAATATCGTTAAGCTCCGCGTAACGTTTTAATGCCGTAAGTAATTTACGATTTTCAACCTGCCAGTCGTTGGGAAACAGAAGAGCACCGCGAATATCCGGGGAGACAAAGGGCTCAGCCTGCCGGACATTATCCGCCGATAAGTATTCGACCGCGTGTCCGGCCTTGCGCTGCCAATCGCATCGCTTTTGAAGTTCTGTAAGATCCTCGTCAGTAAAAGCGAGATATAAAGTTCCGCTCCGGTCGAGCTCAATATCGATACCGGTTTCGTCCAACAGTTCCTCAGCCAACGTGGGGTAAAGGTCGCGGGACTCCGAGCAAATATCAAAAAAAGACCCGCCCTCATCCGCCTCCGCCTGCGGCCCCAACATCCCGCCCGCCGCCCAAGACGATTCTGCGCCGCAACGACCTTTTTCTAACAGCTCGATCCGTCCGACGCCTCTTTTGTGCAGCTCGCGGGCTACGCTCAGGCCGATCACGCCGCCTCCGATTATTAGTACGTCAATAGGTTTCATGTCGCCGTCTGCCCTATGCCAAAGATCTATGATAATAAATTAAACCATAAAGACGAATATGACGCCGGAGATGGCAAATGCGAAATGCGGCGAAACTATCGCCGCATTATCTTCGAGCTGTGGTTATCACTGGCTTTCGAGCAAAGACACTGATGTCGTGATGTTAGATTTGAGTATTCCTTAAATGAAACAACCTTACTGGAAACATCAAGCCGCACATAAAGGCATACGTAAGAAAATAGGTAATGACTGTTTGTCTCAAGTTCGAATTCGATAATTTACAACTCATGCGTGTACTCCTGTTTTACGGATATGGCGGGACGGCCCGCGCCTCAAATCCCAGTTGGCTGATACCTCGTGTATGCAGAAACGGATAATCAACTAGCCTGGCTATCAACTCCTAAAAACGTCCGACAATTTTACGGAAAAAGGTTTCATAATCCCGACAAACTTGTAGCCTTTATCGTGCTAAGGCGTCGTCACGTTGACCTTAAACGACATGTAAAACTGCCCCAGGTTCTGTTCCACATCCCTTGGCTTAACGGCCGGTTTTACGAGCTGTATGACATTCTTTAGTTGACCGTCGGCCTGAATCGAGCTTGGGGTCATGTCCCAGCTAATGCATTTTGTTGAATTTCGGGCCTTACATGTCCAGGTCACAGGCTCGGTGCCAGCGTAGTTGTCGTTTGTGCGCAGAGCGTATGTGACGCCGTTATAAACAATGCTCAGAGCCAGCGGACAGGGAATGCTCTGGTTTAACGCGAGGGTAGTGATATTTGTCGTGCACTTTGAAATAAATCGGACGGGGACGTTAGCGGCCTGAAATGGTGGGTTGGCGCCGCTGTTGAGTACGGGATCGCCGAGATCGATTCGAGCCTTTCTTAGAGGCGACGCTTTGGTGTCAAGTTCCCAGTTGCCGAGCGGCCCCTGAACTATCGAAACCACGGAATCGACGCTGTTTCTATAAGCTCCGAGCGAATCGCTTCCGATGCGAAAAACCGTGCCCGCAACAGGATCGGTGTCTGCTATCGTCGAGGTTGCCGGTGCGTTTGGTGTGGGCTTGGCTGCCTCGGAGCGGTTTTCAAAACTTATACAGATCGTTACAAATACAAAAACAAAGGCTATTAGGATTAACTTTTTCATTTATTCTCTCCTGTTCCTGTGGATTGACCACACTGATTTAATTTGCTTTCACCTACTAAAGCGACAAACGAGACGTCAAACTATCACCATGCAAAAAAAATTCTTTACCTGCGGGGTCATAATCTGATATAACACGTGTAATTTCTTAAGTTACCGGTCGGCCTAATGGGAACAGATCATCAGATCAGTAAGTTGCTGGCACTGTGCGGCAACGGCGACGGTTCGGCGCTTGAGGAAATGTTTCCTCTTGTCATGGATGAGTTGCGCCGAATGGCGCATGCCCACATGCGTAAAGAGGGCGTCGGCCATACGTTGCAGACTACCGCGTTGATCAATGAAGCATATTTAAAGCTCATTAATCAGAAGGATCAGGAATGGCAGAATCGCACCCATTTTTTTGCCGTCGCTTCAAAGGTAATGCGGCATATTTTGCTCGATTACGCTCGAACCCGCTCGCGCGACAAACGCGGAGGCGGGGCGGTCCACGTTGAATTTAATGATGCCGCCAACATCTCGGTTGAGAGATCCGAAGAAATAATCGCTCTCGACGAAGCACTGACCCACCTGGCTGAGATCGACTCGTTAAAGAGTCAGATCGTTGAAATGAGGCATTTTGGTGGAATGACGGTTGAGGAAACAGCCGAAGCTCTGGCTATCGCTCCGATAACCGTTATGCGCCACTGGAATATGGCCAAAGCATGGCTGCGACGCGAGATCGTCAGCGATTGATTGATACAAAAATCAATTCTGTCTCTACCGAGTAGTTTTAGTGTATGTGTGAAGATAGTTTTCGCTGTCGTTTGTCGCTTTAATCTTTGAAGGAACAAATGGATATAACGCGCTGGCAGCAAATCGAGGATCTTTATCACGACGCTTTGGATCGCCCGCTAATCGAGCGTTCCCAATTCCTGTCGGATGCGTGCTCCGGTGACCCCGAATTGTTTCGGGAGGTCGAGTCTCTTTTATCTTCATTGGACCCGGACGACAGCTTTATGGCTACGCCGGAGTTTGATGTGGGGTTAAGGATACTGGCGAAACCCGATCCCGTCCTCCAATCGGGCCAGGATTTCGGGCATTATAAAATTTGTGACTTTCTTGGCCGCGGCGGCATGGGCGAAGTCTATTTGGCGGAAGATACGAAACTCGGTCGTCACGTAGCGTTAAAGGTTCTGCCGGCCGATGTCGCCTCTGACCAAGAGCGCATCCACAGATTTATACAAGAGGCCCGGGCCGCCTCCGCCCTGAATCATCCGAACATACTGACAATTCACGAGATCGGCGAGGCCGACGGTTGGCGTTTTATTGCGTCCGAATTTGTCGAAGGCCAAACTTTGCGCGAACGGATCAAGGACGGTGAACCGTTTGAATTGCACGAGGCGATCGATCTCGCCCTTCAAATTACAGCCGCCCTGAATGCTGCACATAAGGTCCATATCGTTCACCGTGATATTAAACCGGAAAACATAATGCTGCGGGAGGACGGCCTCGTAAAGGTTCTCGACTTTGGATTGGCAAAGCTTATCGAGTCTCCCGATAGTCAGACTTTGACGGCCAATTTCGCTTCAACGAGCCCCGGCATGGTGATGGGGACAATCGCATACATGTCGCCGGAGCAGACACGCGGAAAAAATACCGAGGCCCGCAGCGATATTTGGAGCCTCGGGGTCGTCTTGCACGAAATGCTCATCGGACGTTTGCCATTCGGCGGCGACACCTCAAGCGACATGATCGCCGCGATCCTGACCACCGAACCCGCCTTGCCCGAAAATGAAACATGGATGCCGGATAGTCTGCGGCGAATCATTATCAAAGCGCTCCGCAAGAACCCGGACGAACGGTACCAGGCCGTCAATGAAATGGCCGAGGAACTCAGGGGCGTTTTTAGCGACGCGGATACGGCGCCGTCTGGAAGTTTTCGCGAACCGACTGACTTAAAATTTATCAGCCGGACTGATCCGGCATTTGTTCCCACAGGAGAAGCTATTCGCCACTCCAAACCTGAAGAGATCAGGGCGGGATGGAGCGGATACAAGATCGGTGTTGCATTTGTCTCGATTTTGACGCTTGTTTTAGTGGGCGGTTTTGCCGGGTCTGCGATATTGAAAAACACATTATGGGCCACTCGAGAGCCAATGAAGATAACCAGGGTCTTTGATACAGGGAAGACCACGACAGCCGCCATTTCGCCCGATGGAAAATATGTGGCCCACGCCCTAACCGACGGAGGACAAGAAAGTCTCTGGATCAAGCATATAGCCACCAACAGCAACGTTCAGCTTGTAATGCCGGAGAAATCTTCGTTTTCCACAATTACTTTTTCAAAAGACGGAAACTATATCTATTATGTGAAAGGAGAGCCAACGAGCCCACTCTACCAGGTACCTGTTTTGGGAGGCGACAGCAAAAAGATTCTCGACAATGTTAATAGTCACATCTCATTTTCGCCTGATGGTACCGAGTTCGCGTTTATTAGATGGCTATCGGACGACGAAAGCGTCCTGATGGTCGCCGACACGACGGGCACTGCAGAGCGTCCGTTGATCTCGCGACGTCACCCTGAAGTTTTCAGTAACTATGGTGTTTCATGGTCGCCGAACGGAAAGATAATTGCTGGTTCCGTGTATACCGGAAGCAATCGCATGAATATTGCCTTGATACCAGTTGATGGCGGTGAAACTAGATTGCTCTCTACACAAAAATGGCTCGAAATCGAGCAAGTGGCCTGGCTTCCGGATGGCAGCGGATTACTCGGAGCAGCATTAGATGACGTGGGTGAGAATCTGACGCAGATTTGGTTTTTCCCGATTTCGGGCGAAAACGCCCGATTGATAACCAACGACCTTAATCAATATCAGGGTATAAGCCTGACGGACAATGCCGATCGGCTTTTGACCATTGGATGGCAAAAGCGCCAGAACATCTGGCGTTTGCCAAAGGGAAAAAGTGAGGAAGCTCAGATTTTATCCAATAATATTTATGCTGAATATCGTTACATCTCAATCAGCACAGACGGAAGGATCGTTTTTCCGAGCAATGAAAACGCCAATGGAACTCGTGATATCTGGATCATGAACGTGGACGGCACTGGCGCGAAACAGTTGACGTCCAACGCCGGCGGCAATATTCTTCCCTGCGTAACTAGTGACGGGCGGTACGTCCTTTTTGCGTCAAATCGTCCAGACAGGAAAACATATCACATCTGGCGTATGAACATAGACGGTACTAATCCTGTTCAATTAACAAACGGCATTAATGGCGAAAAGGGGCCCCGTTGCCCGCCCGATCCAAAAACGGTTTTTTATGTGTCAAGCGGTCCTAATGTTGCAGTTGATAAGGGCCGACTCTGGAAAACCTCGATCGACGGCGGCGAAGCCGTGCAGCTCACCGACTACGCAACCGGTGGACCCGACATATCGCCGGACGGCAAGTTTATCGCCATGCGTTTTAGATTTGACGATTCGACGCCGCTCAAATTGGGAATAGTGCCAGTCACGGGCGGAAAGCCCGTAAAAGTTTTTGACGTTAATCTCAATCAATCTCTATTTCTTCGATGGAGGCCCGACGGTCAGGCGATAACCTTTGTCAAGACGGAAAACGGAGTTTCGAACTTTTGGGAACAGCCGGTTAACGGCGACCCGGCAAAGCCTGTAACCAAATTCACCGCCGAGTTGGTGTTGGGCTTTGACTGGTCCCGAGACGGCGATCTCATTTGTGCCCGAGGCTACGAAGCCCGCGATCCGGTTTTGATCAGTAATTTCAAGTGAAGCATTGCATTAGCCATTAGTCTGCACCAAGACCACTCATCGGAAATCCCCAAATCCAATGGAATTCTACGCGGCCGATTCCCGGCGTCTGACTTGTGTCTTGGCTACGCCCAAGTCTGAAGGGCGGTGAGGTACTAAAAAGCTTCGCTGTTTCGATGACAATTTCCCAGCCGACTGTGACCGCGAAACTTTCAAAGATGGCGGGAACTCCTTCGTGAGCCTGCGGATTGCGTAGTGCGGAATTTAGAATGTGGTTCAACCGACGTGTCACGTACAACCGCAAAGAACCTGCAACTCGTAGTTTTATATATTTACAACCAGATCGGGTAGGCGGTTTATTTGGGCGACTGTGCTGGTGTCAAACTGGCTTAGTTCCCAATTATTCTGTAGATTCAGCCAGAAATTCGGACTTGCACCGAGTGCTTTTGAAAGCTTCCAGGCCATTTCGACGCTGATCCCCCGTTTGCCGCGACATATCTCGTTTATGGTTTTCGGTAACACGCCAATATGTTCAGCCAGAGCGGACTGGCTCATTCCAATCTCTTCAATTTCATCCTGCAATACAAGCCCCGGATGAATTGGCGTCGTGTGACTTTCATTTGTATTCATGATCAACCTCTCGCTTTCAATGATAATCGACAATTTCTACGTCTATGGCATCAGTTCCAGTCCAGACAAAACATAACCGGTATTGGTCGTTGATCCTGATGCTGTGTTGCCCGGCTCTGTCGCCCTTTAAAGCTTCGAGGCGATTGCCGCGAAGGTGGTGCAGATCATTCAGACTTGTCGCCGCACCGAGGATTGCAAACTTTATCTGTGCCTTTTGATGCAATTCGGCAGGCAGAATTCTTTGGGTTCGTTTCGACCAGCGACCGTAATTGATGTCCTCGGTGATGGGGTCTTTGAAGCTTCTGATCGCCATCGCGTATACCACTATACCGCGTGATGGTATTATTTCGCAACTTTTCGCCGCTATCTCGGCGTGGATATGGTAAGAGAATCGGCGACGCGGCTATTGGCGGACTAGAACGCTTCGGCGATCTGGAGGCAATTTTCCCATTCAATGGCGCCCACAGATTCTTCGATGATAACGGTGACGGCTATATTGGCTTTTGGAAAAATATATGCCAAGAGCCGAAATAAATAGCAACCGGCGATACTAAAAACTAAGGGATTTAAACGTAGATATTTATACACTTTTCAGTTGACGAGTAAGCTTTCAATCAATCGCAATCCACTATCTCGACAGCCCGCACAAACTCAAACGTGAGGTCAATTTCCGATAAGTACATTAGATTTAATACAATGGTGCATTAGGTTTCGATTGGAACCTTCGCGAGATTATGAAACACACCATTACACTTATCCCGGGCGACGGTATCGGGCCAGAGATCGTTGCGGCGACTGTTCGGGTGATCGAAGCCGCAGGCTTGGATGTTACTTGGGAATCTCAGATTTTAGGTGCACAGGCCCTGGAAAAATTTGGCACGACGTTGCCCGATTCGGCGATTGACTCAATTAAGAAAAATAGGGTTGCTCTGAAAGGGCCGGTTATGACGCCGGTTGGGAAGGGTTTTACCTCGGTAAATGTCGGTCTTAGAAAGGCTCTTGACCTTTACGCAAACGTCCGGCCTGTCAAAGCTTTGCCGAACGTGAAATGCCGGTATCCCGAGTTGGACCTGGTCATCGTCCGCGAAAATACCGAGGGGCTTTATTCGGGAATAGAACATGTCGTTGTGCCGGGGGTCGTCGAGAGTCTAAAGATCATCACGGAAAAAGCTTCAACTCGGATCGCTCGATATGCCTTTGAATACGCACGCGATAACGGGCGTAAAAAGGTGACCGCGGTTCACAAGGCCAATATCATGAAGCTCTCCGACGGGCTTTTTCTCGAATGTTTTTACGCCGTTGCAAAAGACTTTCCTGAGATCGAGGCCGACGATAAGATCATCGACAACTGCTGTATGCAGCTGGTGATGCGGCCCGAGCAATTTGATGTGATGGTCATGGAAAATCTCTATGGCGATATCCTTTCGGATCTTTGCGCGGGGTTGATCGGCGGTCTCGGGCTTGCTCCGGGAGCGAATATTGGGGAACTTGGGGCCGTATTCGAAGCGGTCCACGGATCGGCACCTGATATCGCCGGTCAGGGCATCGCCAATCCGACGGCTTTGATGCTTTCAGCAATACAAATGCTTTTGTATATTGGCGAAAAAGACGCGGCCCAGCGTTTTGAAAAGGCTTTGTTTGAGGTTTTCGCTGACGGCAAATCGATTACGCGCGATCTCGGCGGCAACGCAAATACATCGGATTTTGCTAACGCTATTATTGAAAAGATAAAAGCTGGTTAGAACGGTATCTGCCATCGATTTCCGACCAATGTGCGGTTGATCATCACGCAATCTCTGCCCTTTTTTCTGCAACTCTCCGGAGCCCGTGGCGTTCTAACGGCTAGGTTAGACTAGGTTGAGTCGCAACCGCGGGAGGAAAAAGGATGAGATTATTTTTGTTGATGGTGATCGTTTTGATTGGGCTTTCGACAATCGCATCGGCGCAAGGCGCAGAGTCGATAAAATTAAGGGTCGGCGAAGTTAAAACCGCAGATAAAAGAAAAATCAAGATCAAGTTTATCGAGGTCGTCGAAGATTCCCGCTGCCCGTCGGGAGTCGCGTGCATCTGGGCCGGAAACGCCAAAATAAAACTTTCGGTCTCAAGTGGGAAGTCGGACGCAAAAATAATTGAATTAAATTCATCGCTTGATCCACAGTCAATGGTCGTTTTTGGGTACGAGATAAGCTTTGACACTTTAACTCCCTATCCCGGCGAGAATCCCCAACAACCCACTGCTCGTTTAGCAACCATTCGCGTAAAAAAGACCTGTCGATAACCCCATTGTTTCGACCGGATTGCCGTCCGTCGTCAGACCATACCGGTTTATTGCACCCTTTCTGGGGTATCTGCCAGCATTCAGGAACCGTACCTTGCCACACTAAACCGTTAGAAACACTGCGATTTAGATGTTTGGCACAGGTATTGAAACGTATTTAGCGTAGGTCGATAAAACTAATAGGTTTATGACAATAATATCGACCTCCGCGATCAGTTCACTAACGCGGGCAGCCTTTTGGCCATCACGGTAATACAAGGAGTAAATCATGAAGTTTATTAATCTTAAAAATTTAGCAGCAGTTTCGGCCTTTAGTATGGTTGCGATATTAGGAGTCTCTGACTTTGCCAATGCTCAGGGCCGCGGCCGGGACAAACAGAACAAGCACAGCCAAAAACAAGAAAGAAAGCATGACAAACAGCACGACAAACTGGAAAAGAAACATGCCAAGCAACATGCAAAGGACAACCGCAATGTCCGAAATGACCGCGATCATAATGATGACCACAACCGGAATCAGCGTATAGTTCGCAGCGGAAATGACCGCTCACGCGGTCGGGGTGTTCACAATGGTAATGCTAACGCCAATACAAATCGCAACCACGATAAACGCTTTCGCGTCTCTCGCAACGGTTCATTTTTTGATACGGACCAGCGCGGAGCCGACCTTCTGAGGCAGGCTGTTAACGAGGGTTATCGTCAGGGATTTCAGGCGGGTCGACGCGATCTGGACTCTAATCGACGTGCGGTATATTCCAGCTCGGATATCTATCGCGACGGAAACTATGGCTATCAGAACGCTGTAAGCCAGAGCCAGTATCAATACTATTTCCGTCAGGGTTTTCGTCGTGGATACCAGGACGGTTCAAATACCCGATTTCGTAATAGCAATAGCAATGGTCAGTTCAACGACGGCTTTGGGCAGGATTACAATCAGCAATATCAGTATGGCTCAAGCAATAACGGCATCTTGAGCATTCTGGCTCCAATCTTGGGTCAAATCTTGAATCTGCGTGCGTTCTAAGATTTGAATTAAGAAAAGACAAGGCTCCGGGTTTCGTGTCCGGAGCATTTTTTTTCAATTCGTGCATTCGTGGCTGTTTATTTTGCCACGAATGCACGAATTTAAGAGGAAATGAAATTGGATTTTTCAAAGATTGCTATGGCTTGATATACGGATTTGTCAGGTACAGCATAGCGATAAGCAAAATAAAATAAGGAACCAAAACTGCCGCTCCCGGATAATCTTTTGCGACCCGCTGTCCAAAGAAAAGTCCAACAACAGTCACCGCTCCCAACGCTGCCGCCCAGAATATCAAAACCGTCGAACCTACTGCTAAAAAATAGACGATCCCAGCTGCGCTGAGGACTCCGGTTGCAAGTTCCAAAACCGTAAGTTGGGCCAACATTATTGGCACAAACCTGCTCAGAAATGTTTTAGAAAAATGGCCGTTCAGCCATTCGAGATTGCCTTTCCAGTCGAACACTTTGTCCAGACCGGACTGGATAAATAATATGGCGATCAATAGGGAACTCAATAACGCCGGAAGGTTTTTGGTTATTTCTTCAAGATTCATCTACGCCGTCCCAATTCTTACCGATGCAATTCGGCATAATCGCGAAGAGCGGTATTGAGCAGGCTTAGATAATCGCCGCCCTGATCGTGATACCACTTTAATACCTCTTCGTCGACGCTCAATAGGACAGGAACTTTCCCCTCGGGCAAGCGAAGTTTTGCTTTTGCGAAAAAGTTGTTATTCAACAAAGGGATATCAGAGGTGTCAATTTCGTCATCCGACATCGTCTTCAGCCGATCCCAGTTCGTTTTGGAGATAATTGAAGAATTTTTCCCGTTCATATTTTACCGCCCTCCGGAGGGATATAATGCGGATTGTATCATTTTCCAACTCGGAAAAAACTACGACGGCAACCACCGCCCCTAGAAAACCAACGCCAATAAATCGCGGTTCGCCGTAATCTTCGCGATCATCGACCGCGACAAGCATCGGCGATTCAAAAATGGGCCACGCATCCGAAAAATCTAAATGGTGTTTCCGAATATTTGCTTCGTTTTTGATTTCGCTCCAATCGAACCTCATGTTGGGTCGGTGCAAAAATGGTCAGCCTAACCCCGCTTACCCATCAACGCTTCTATCTCGTCCGGGTCTTTTGGAACCTTGGCCGTAAGATTCACGTTGCCGTTATCTGTCACCAATACATCATCTTCGATCCTTATACCGATCCCGCGGTATTTGGCCGGAGCGGACTTGTCGTCCGGTGGAATATAAAGGCCCGGTTCGACCGTCAGGACCATTCCAGGTGCAAACGGTTTCGAATTTTTTGCTTTCTGATCGATAAAATAGCGGCCCGCGTCGTGAACATCGAGACCGATATAATGGCCAACGCCGTGCATGTAATACTTCATGTACTCTTTTTTCTTGATCAGATCTTTGGTCTTGCCTTTGAGCAAGCCCAGCTTTTTCATCCCTTCGGTCAAAAGCTCGATCGAAAATTCCTGACGGGCTTTTACCGTATTCCCGGTCTTTGTATAGTCGATGCATTTCAACTGTACATCGAGGACGACGTCGTAAACCTCACGCTGCGCGGCGGTGTACTTGCCGTTAACCGGAAATGTGCGTGTAATGTCCGACGCGTATCCCTGATACTCGGCTCCCGCGTCGATCAGAATCAGATCGCCATCCTTGAGCGGCATATTGTTTTCGACGTAATGAAGTATCGTGGCATTATCGCCGCCGCCGATGATCGAGTTATACGCAACGCCGCTGGCACCACGATCACGCATATGAGCTTCTATTAGCGATTCGACCTGAGCTTCATTCATTCCCGGTTTGACCTTTTTCATTGCCAGGATATGGGCCTCGACAGCGATATCAGCGGCCGTTTGCATGAGCTCCACCTCATCGTCGTTTTTGTGAAGACGCATATCGCCGATGATGATCGTCGGATCGATAATTGTATGCGGCGGATAGGCGGTCTTGAGCCGCCGGACACGCTGGCCCGAAAGATATGAAAGAATTTGCTGATCGAGATCACTGTCGACTGCAAAGCGATAATAGAGCTTATCTTTACCGTCGAGCAGCTTGGCCATATCGGCCTCGAATTTTTCGATCGGAAATGCTTTATCAACGCCGAAGTTCTTGACCGCACCATCGACACCCTGACGGCGGCCGTACCACGTTTCCATTTCGGGATCGCGGGGCCGAACGTAAAGCGTGTAAGGTTTCTTGGATGACGGATCGATGACGGCAAGCGCATCGGGCTCGGGAAAGCCGGTCAGATACCAAAAATCAGAATCCTGCCGGAATTTGTATTCCGTGTCATAACTCCGGGTCGCTTCGTGTGCCGCCGGTATGATAGCGATAGAATTTTCATCCATCGCCGCAATAAACTTCTTGAGTTGTGCTCGCATAATGAGAAAGTGTATCGCAAAGAGTGACATAAAAGAAAATGGCCGTAACCCCAGTTTCTAATTCGCCAATCCGCGAAAAGATCCGCCGGCCATTTGTGCTAATCTGATGATTCAATTCCTATGGATCTGCGTATAACCGAGATATTTTTATCGATCCAGGGCGAATCGTCACATGCCGGACGACCGTGCTCGTTTGTGCGTCTAACGGGCTGCCCGATGCGATGCGTCTGGTGCGACAGCGAATATACATTTACGGGCGGCGAACGGATCTCATTCGAAGAAATCTTTGCAAAATTGGACGAATTTGGCTGCGATCTCATCGAGGTCACCGGCGGAGAACCGCTTGCCCAAAAGAACGTGTTCCCATTTATCACCGAACTCTGTGACCGCGGTTACGAAGTGCTGATCGAGACCGGTGGATTTGTTTCGACCGAAGATGTTGACGAGCGCGCGAAAATTATCCTCGATATAAAATGTCCCGCATCCGGCGAAGCGGAACGCAATCATTGGCCAAACATTGATCGCCTGCGGCGGGAAATGGATGAGGTGAAATTTGTGGTCGCCGATCTCGGCGATTGGGAATTTGCGAAAGAGATGATCGAAAAATACGATCTGGTTGACCGTGCTAAAGAAATATTGATCTCGCCCGTTCACGGGGTCAAGAATCTGGCTGAGATCGCCGAGACTATATCACGCAGCGGTCTAAAAGTGAGAATGAATCTGCAACTGCACAAGTATATTTGGGGAGCAGATGTTAGGGGAGTTTAAGAGGAATTTCCCGCGAAGCCGCAGAGAGGCAGAGAAGAGGAGACGGTTGTAATAATTCTTTTTTTTGCTCTGCGTCTCTGCGTCTCTGCGGGAGAATGGTTTTATGCATGAGAACGAGATCTCCGGAATAATTGTTGATGCGGCATACAAGATTCACACGACTCTCGGACCCGGTTTGCTCGAATCGGTTTACGAAGCTGTCCTTGCTTTTGAGTTAGCGAAACGCGGACTGCATGTGAAAGCTCAGCAGGCTATACCTGTGATCTATGAAGATGTTCGTCTCGATCTCGGTTTCAGGGCGGATATTATCGTCGATGATAAGGTCGTGGTAGAGGTGAAATCGGTTGAGATTATCGCTCCGGTTCATCCAAAACAGCTTCGCACGTACCTGCGGCTTATGGAACTGAAACTTGGACTTCTTATCAATTTTAATGTTCCGCTCATTAAGGACGGCATAACGCGAGTGGTTAATAATCTTTAAGCGGCTATGGATGATATTGCGACGGTATTGATCTCGGGAGGAATGGATTCATGTGTTACGGCGGCGATCGCTCGCGGTGAAGCGGGCGAGTTAGCGTTTCTCCACATCTCGTACGGACAGCGAACGGAGGAGCGTGAACGACAGGCGTTCAACGACATCGCCGATCATTACGGCGTTGAAAAACGACTCGACATTTCGATCGAGCATCTGGCAAAGATAGGCGGTTCCTCGCTTACAGATCAAGACATTGCGGTAAGTGAGGCCGATCTCGGGTCGAATGAAATACCGACGAGCTATGTCCCGTTCCGCAATGCCAATATGCTTGCGATCGCGGTGAGCTGGGTTGAGGTTATCGGTTCAAACCGGATCTATATTGGTGCGGTCGCCGAGGATTCGAGCGGATATCCGGATTGTCGTCCGGAGTTTTACGAGGCGTTCCAGCGGACGATCGACGCCGGCACTAAACCCGAAACCCAGATCGAGATCCGGACGCCGATTATCCATCTAAACAAGGCCGAGATCGTAAAAAAGGGAATCGAACTCGATGCACCGCTTCACCTGACTTGGTCCTGTTATCGCGGCGAGGAGCTGGCATGCGGAACCTG
>JBGTCS010000299.1:0-2835 GCA_041748715.1 Pyrinomonadaceae bacterium
CTCATTGAGTTCTCCTTTGACGGTGATTAAGTCAGTCTGTCCTAATAGATCAACGTATTCATGAAATGTAAGCGGCGGTAAGAGGAAATCAGTAAATCTTCCAGCTCCCGATTCATCACTTTTCAGTTTCAGAGCTGCCGCTGAAGACCCTGATACTAAGAATTTAATATTCGAATACCGATCAACAAGAGTTTTCAGGTGAATTTCCCAATCTTTTAGGTACTGAATTTCATCATAGAAGATGAAAAGTTTCTCATTAGCTGTAACGCCGACCATCTCTGCCGCTTCTATGTACAACTCCAATAGGTTTTCGAGTCCAAGGCCGTTATATATCGGATGGTCAACCGAGAAGTAGCAAATATTTTTAGGTGAAACGCCATCTGCTATAAGCTGTTGCACCACCTGGTGCATCAGAACAGTTTTCCCAACCCGGCGAGGCCCCATCAGCAATACCGCCCGTTTAGGGAGGACTGTATTAACGAGTGGAAATAACAAATCAAAATATGCGCGGCGGCGCAACGAGATGTAGTCCGCACTTATGACGTGAGAGCCTTCCCACCAACAATTTTCTGATTGAATTCGTCTTACAACTTGCTCTTTCGGGATTTGCTGCATAGAAACATCTTACCAGAATGGCGTGTTTAAGATCAATCGATTGATCTTAGTGCGGCAGACAAGCGTAGGTGCCGTGTTTACAACACTTATAGCCTGTTGTAAATCTACGTTTTAGCTTTTTTCTTCGGCCCCCGTCTCTTTTGAATTTGTTTTATGGCTCCGTTCATAGCCCATTACATTTAAATAAGTGAGGCGTTTTCCGATAATCAACTCAAGCATCAAAACAAATCTTTCTTGGACGTGTCCGTGGCGTTCATTGTCGCGATCGTCGCGGTGGAATGCCGGTATATTCCTACTTAGTAATAAACACGGAAATCCATTCACCCGATCGCTCGATGACAAAATCTGCAATCTCGTGTTGTTTAAGCTCCTCGACAACGATATTTTCCTGTTCGGCGAGTATCCCCGATAGCAGCAGAATTGAACCTGATTTTGCAATCAACAGCGACAATATTGGAACGATCACGTCGATTGTCAGGTTGGCACAGACAAAGTCGTGCACGGCGGTTTCGTCGCTCAGCGAGCCGTCGCGAAACTCGATCCGATCTCCAACTCCGTTTGCCGCCGCATTTTCGACAGCGATCTTTACCGAATCGAGATCGGTGTCGCATGCCAGGATCCGTGTTCCGCCAAGTTTCGCTGCACCAATCGCCAAAATTCCGGTTCCCGTCCCCACATCGAGAAAGCTCTGCTCGGATTGATATTTTTCGCCGATAGCTTTTAGACAGAGCTGCGTCGTCTCATGAGTTCCGGTTCCGAACGCCATATTGGGCTCGATTCGGATGACGATTTTGTCGCTCTCGGTGAGAGTCTCCCACGGCGGAGCAATCACGAATCTACCGATCTCGGTCGGACGCCAATATTTCTTCCATTCCGCAAGCCAGTCGGCATTCTCGATCTCGCTCCATTCGCTCCTTTCGACCGAATCGCCGGACAGACCATGGATCTGCAAAGCGAAATTAAGGTTCTCCGAGACAACCTCGTCGTCTAAACGCTCGTTAAAATAACCGTTGACGACAATTGTTGGCTCGCCGCTTTTTCCCAGCGTATTGATCTCGGTTCCAAGAGCTCCGAGTTCGTTTAGCGCAAATTGGACGGCTTCTTCAGCTTCTCTGCGGCAGGTTATCTCGATAAGACGCCAGGTTGTTTGTTTTTCACTCATAAATAAAAAATCGATTGCCCCTTTCGGGACAATCGAATATTACCAAAATTTTCTCCGGACCTAATTGTCGCCTTTGCCCTTACCCTTTCCTTTGCCTTTACCGTTGTCGTGGCCTTTATCTTTACCCTTGCCTTTATCCTTGTCTTTGACTTCTTTGTTCGGCTTCGGCGCCTTCACTTTTTCTTTATCAAACTTATCGTCGTCAAAATGTTTATCTTTGTCACGGTCCTTATCGTGCTTACGCTCGTCCTTGTCATGGTCACCCTTCGGGGCATGACCTTTTCGGCCATCGTTGTCAAATTTTACAAATTGAGGGCGGTTTGGATTATTTTTTCGAAACTCAATCTGTTCTTTCGTCGGTTTGGCGAGCTTCGAAAAGACTTTATCCATCCATTTGCCGCGGTATGGCGAAACGATCCTGACCTCGGTGATTGTCGGATTCGCGGTTTGAATAAAAACCGGGTCGGGAAAGAGCTGTTCGATCCGCGTTCTGTAAACAGGCGTTTCGACAACCTGATAAGTTTGATAATCGGCGGGATAATTTTCGTAATAATACGGCGATTGATAATAATTATCACGCGGGCTAAATAGCGTCGAAACGATGCCTAAACTGCGATCGAGCCAGTTTGTTTCGTAATATGCGTTATCACCGTAGATCTGCTCGTTTCCGGTCAACAGTATCCGGGCGCCCTGAGCATTGGGTCGGTCTCGATTAAACACGATCGATGCGATCTCCTGAACAACATCCGGGCCGAATCTGCTAAATAACGAGAGTCCCCGCTGATTATCGCTGCGGTCGTCAAATTCGGAGACGCTGATGTAATCGGCATAACCGTCGCCGTTCAGGTCGAGATTGTTGATACTGTCGTCCGAATTTAGAAGGAATTCAAATTCCTCGACATTCTTTGATCTTTCGAGCAGCGGGCCGACCCGCTGAAGATCGAATTCGTCACGAGCCCACTGATCATCCAGGTTAGAAGCAGTTTGTGAGAATGCAGCTTCGTTTGAATTCAAATCGATTTTTGCCGTTTCTGTCTGATCCGTGTTGCAGCCGGTCA